>CAMFIY010000114.1 GCA_945952575.1 uncultured Leucobacter sp. | reverse complement strand
CGTCTTCGTCGCCTTCGAACCGACCAGCTGCTTCCCGGCCTCCATCACCGCGAAACCTGCCAGTGCCGAGACCAGCGCCGTCGACCCGCTGGCAGTGCGCGCCGAGAGCGCCTCGTCAAACACCTGACCCGGATCCGGCTCGTCCTCGTCGAGCGCATCGTCCAGTCGCTGCTTCGTCGTCGCGTTGATCGCGGTCGCCCGCGACTTCGCCACTGCCTGCAGGAAAGCCAGCGTGCGTTCCTCGTCGTAGTCCGAACCAGAGAAGCCGAGCGCCGCGGCCTGCTCCTTGCCGATCTTCCCGGTCGTGGAAACGGCCACGCGGAACAGATCAGCTGTCAGCTCGTCGTCCCACCGCGCCGCATCCCACCACGACCCGGACGCCTTCGCGCCGAGCCGACTCAGCACGACGTCACGCTGCCGCCCGTAAAAGCGCTTCAAGACGTTCTCGACCGCGCGGACATGCTCGGACGGGTCGACATCCGCCGACTTCATAGCTCGCCCCGCCGCCTTCACGGACGGTCTTGGGCCCCCCGCCCGGTTCTGTGATCCGGAGTCCCGAGGCGACGCCTGTCCACCCGTCAGCACGTTCAGCGGAGTTACCAGCGCTGCAGCATCGCCACCCAGCGATGGCAGGTTCAGGCGTCCGCGCGCCTCGTCCGCGGTCATGAACGGGCGACCGACGCTCGAGGAGAGCGATGCCGCCTGCTCTTCGAACGACCCACGCAGCTTCTCCGCGAGATTGAACTCGACGTAGATGCCGTCGGTGTTCTCGAAGTCCGGCAGCAGCTGCAGGATGATCTCCTGCTGGATCTCCTGAAGCCAAGGCCCCAAGGTGTCCTGGTAGAGCATCTTGTGCTGCTGCTCGATGTTGGAGAACGTCGCCTTGTCGAGGATCCCAACCATCGGCGGCGGGATGTGGTAAGCCGCGGCCACCTCCTCGCGGGTCAGCATCCGCGCTTCCACGTACTGAAGATCGACCGCGTTCTGCGACGCCGGGACGAACTTCATGCCGTCCTCGAGCACCGGTGTGCCGCCGCCCTCAGTCGCCGAATGCCCCGTGTACTGAGCGCGCCACCCCGACTTGAACCGACCGCGAGCTTCCGGTGACCAGTCGCCGGCATCCTTCGGACGCTCGATGTAGCCGGAGACGCGGGCACCGTTCCGGAGCACCTGCTCGCGCATGCGGCTCGCCTCGTACGACTCCGACAGTATCCGTCGCAGCGATTCCATCGGCGACAGACCAACGCGAGGATCCACGGGGTTGTACCCCCGGAAGTAGACGACGTCCTTCGCCGCGAACTCGGCCTTCCCCTGGTCGCCCTTCAGCACGAACTTCTCAGGCTCAAGCCAGTCGTCACCGTCGGGCTTCACCTTCCGAGGAGGCAGACGGATCAGCGCCGGCTTCCCCGTGTCGGGGTCGCTGGACTTGAGCCAGTACGCGACGTCGTAGATCCCGCGATCCGCGACGAGTGCGCGCATGAACCGGTACGGCGTCGTGTTCGCGTTCGGACGCCCGAGCAGCACCGCGAGTGGGTGATCCCGCAGGCGCTTACGGTCTGTCTCCCCAACGCGTTGGAACGTGTGCAGCGACAGCTGCGCGATGTTGCGAGCGAGGAAATCGACGACCGTGCGCACCTCCGGCTGACGCCGATAGATCTCCGCATACGTGAGCGTGAGCTCAGGCGCGATCTGGATGTCGAACGACGACGGCTTCAACGGCCGCTCAAGTGAGCGGAGCGAACCGCCGGAGACAGCGAAGACCATCGGTGCCTCCTCACAGAGCCTGGACGAAGGCGACCCGGTCGCGTTCGATCACGGCCTCCCCGTCCAGCTGAGTAGGTTCGGCGTTCGGTTCGAGCAGGGTCGCGTTGGCGAGCATCAACAGTGGTCCCGCTTGGCGAACCAGGACACCGTCGATGGCCTGGCCCGTGGTGAGGTTCACCAGCACCCTCCGGCGCGGGATCAGGCGTCCATATGCGGACATGCGGTGCCTCCTAGGCGACCATCAGGTCGTTGTCTTCGTACGCCGAGACAAACTGCTCGGGCGGGTTCTTCAGCAGCCAGTGCGCACCGGCTACCCCCCACAGCGGGGATGCGTCGCCGGGTGAGTTCTTCGCATCGACGACGTACCCGCCGCCGAGGCTCTTCATCACCGCCGAACCGGCCGCCACGTCCAGGACCGGCTGATTGCGGTGCTTGATCTTGCCGAGGTTCACCCCGTCGAGAAGTAGGCCGGCAGCGCGCCCCAGGTCGGGGCCACCCCAGTCGATGACATCGATTCCCGCGTCCTTGAACTCGGTGATCAGCGACGACACCGGAGCGCCCTTGGTCTGGAAGGTGATCCCTGCAGGAATGAAGGTGCGCTCCGGGCTCTGCAGCCACGGCACCACCCAGTCCGTCCCCGGTTTTGACGCCATAATCCCGACGTGCACGAGCCCGTCGTCCCGGTACGCGGCAAACGCGATGTGTGCCCAGCTCCGATCGTGCGATACCTCAACGCACAGGTAGACGTCTCCGCCGGCCTTGCGCTTCGAGAGTCGATCGAATCCCTCCGCCCACTTCCCCGGCTGGAATGGCCCGCCGACCGACGAGTCGACGAACACGTTCCCCACCTCGGATGCGAAAACGGGCGCCGGGTCCGAGACGTAGTACGCCGCGAGGTTCTCCTGCGGCAGGTTGTAGTTCATCGATGTGTTCGAGTACGCCCTCGCCTCAGGGCCGTCGAGCGGCATCCCCGGCGGCGGCGACCACCAGAACAGACCGATGCTCGTCTCGTCGTCGTCTGCTTCGATCGCGTCGATCGCCATCTTGTGCAGGTGACGCTGGACTATCGCGTCCATGTCCCCGGCGTTGGCGGCCGCGATGAGTTGCGACCGCCGACGAGCAGCGGTTGTCTTCGAGAGAGCCGACCATGCCTTGAAGGTCTTGTGCTTGAGGATCTCGTCGACGAAGACGAGGTCGAAGGTCAGGCCTCGTCCGCCGTTCTCAGCGGAGTCGACCCAGTAGCGTTGTCCGCCCGACAGCTGGAACCACAGTTCCCCGTTTACCGAGCTGAAGGGCTTGTGCGGATCAAGCTCGCGCGCGAGGCGCGGTATCGCGTTGATGATCTTCTGCGCATGCTCGTACGTCTTCTTCGCGGTGGCGAGCTTCTGAGCGACGCCCATGACCTGCGCATCACCGTCGATGAACATGCGGAACAGGATCAGCAGCGCGACGATGAACGTCTTACCGTTCTGCCGAGCCACCCACAGCAGCACCGTCTTAAACCGGTACGACCCATCCGGGTTCAGCTCGAGCGCGTGGATCAAGAACCAGCGCTGCCACGGATTCAACTTCGGCGCGAGCTCCTCGAAGCGCGTCCCGGCTAGCTGAATGTGCAGCCACATCGCGAAGTGCACCGCCGCGTAGCCGGCACTCGTGCGAGGTGTGAGCTTCCGTCGCGGCGGCGTGAACACCCGTGGGACCATGTGCCCCTTCGGGCGCGGAACTCGAGGGCTACGCCTTATTGCGGACTGTGCGCCGCTGGGGCGCTTCCGGGTCGTCGTCGATGCCATCGACACCTCCGCGGTAGAACGAGCGACGCAGCTCATCGAGCTCGTCGCGCTCACGCGGCTTGCACGCTGCGATCAGCGCCTCGAGATTCGCCTCATACCGAGCAGCGAGACCCGCACGCTGCGGTATCGCCATCGGCGCGTCCAGGTCAGATGCCAGCTGCAGGATCAGCGCCACCCGCCACCGCGCCCACTTCGGCACATCCAGGTCAGCGATCACCTCCGCGGCCGCCGCGGAGTTCGACAATCTGTCGAGATCCTCGTGTCCCGCTGTCCCACTTTCTGTCCCACCAAATGTCCCACCCTTTGTCCCACGCTGAGCACGAGAACGAGGGCCAATCTGCGGGAGCGCTTCAAGCGCCGCCGCCTCCCGCTTTTCCGCACGCTGACGCGCCTTGCGCTCGCGTTCACGCTGACGCTTCTCCTCGGGAGACATGGCCATGATGACCACCTCCGTCAGCGGTGGGACATGCGGGACAGTGGGACATCGTCATCCGGAGGGGGACAGATCACTGCCGGAGCTCGACTTTGGGGTCATCGCCGTAGCGATGCGAACGCCCCTACCCCTATGCGGACTTGTGCAGATTTGCCAGGTGCTCAATCGCATCGGCCGCACGAGTCATGAGGTCAACTGGATTGAACACTGCCCCGGGCTCTTGCCCGCGGAGCTCAGCGACCAGCTTGGCGTACTCTTCGGAGTCCGGCATGCCGTCATGGTACTGCGCTGGGATGGTGGGAGCCATGGTCGTTCAGTCCTCGGTGGTCTCGGTGCTCGTCGGCGTGACGTCGATGACGCTCATGTCGGCGGTCATCTCGGCGACAGCAGCCTTCGGTTCGTGGAGCTTCGGGCGGCCGACCTTCGTCGTCACCGTCACCTCGACGACACGGATGTCCGGTTCGAGGCCGGCGGCGGTCATGTGCTCGCTCAGGTGAGCGGCCTGCTGCGTCGCCTCCTCCGGGGTGTCGTACCCCTCGGACAGGAACTGGTCGCCACGTGCGGCGGCGTACACCGTCTTCGATGAGCTCTGCAGCGTCATGATCTGTTTCTCCTTGGTTCGTTCGCCTACCAGACCTCGGATGGATCACCGAGGCCCGGACGTTGATCTCCGGCGCCCTTCGACTGGTTGCAGCGCTTGTGCGTGGGTTGTCCGTTTGCCGGATCGTCAGCGAGTTCCGGGTGCGTCTTGATCGGCTTCACGTGGTCGTAGTGGAACGAATCCGGTGAAGAAGTCGGCAGGGTCGTGTCGATCGCTTGACCACAGATCGCGCACGGCAGATGGTTCTCAGCGGTGAGCTTCTTCAGAGCGGCACGGTTCGCGCGATGCTGCGCCGTCGTGCGGCCCGGTACACCAGCAGCCATCAGTCGTACCCGAGCTCCACAGGATCGTCTTCCTCGACCGCAGGATCGCAGCAGACGCCGGGGATCAGGTGGTGGGCGCCGCAGATCGGGCAGGTCACCGTTTGCCCCGGATGATTATGCCGGCGAGGATCTCCGCACGGGAGGTGAACCCGAAGCCGCGGTGCTCGATGCTGTCGGCCCACGTGTAGGTGGGGGTTTTCGCGGGTTTGGTGAACGGGATGCCGGCGCGCTTGCGGGCCTTCCGAGCTGCCGTCGACATCACAGGTCCGGGGTGCTCATGGTGGATGCTCCCTTGGCGCGATGCTCGCTAGTCCAGCGGATCGCGTTCTGCGTGAAGACGATGCTGTACGCGACCGCGGCGACGATGAACCCGTACTGACCGGTAACGAGCGCGTATGCGAGCCAGAGGGCCTGGCAGGCGAGGTTGATGTACCAGGACCACCAGACACGGCGGCCGGCGAGAAAGAAGCCGGTGAGGCCAACCGCGGTCAGGATCCAGGACCACCATTGTGCGTCCACGGTGTGCTCCTATCGGGGAAGAATCGCGACGCTTGCGAGGCCGATCATCGCTCCCACGATGGCCCCGAGCGCCGCAGAAGGGAACGGAGCCCACTTCCACCACAGGTAGTAGCGGACCTTCATCCTCCGCACGTAGCGACGGTTCACCGGTTCGGACATGTCCCACCCGGATTCGGCCTGCTGGATGGACTCCCTCAGCATCGCTGGGTACCGCATCGGTGCTCCTATCGTGGAAGAGGTGCCTCAGGCCGTCGAACGCTAACTCGGCCGCACGCTTGCGAGGACAAGCTCACCTGAGGTCGTCTGCAGTGCCGGCCGGCAGAGCGCTACCCGCAATCCGTTATCACTCCTACGGGAAACGCCCCGGAGGCGATCGAAGATTGGACGCTGACTGCATTGAGCGTTCGGCGAGGCTCGAACTCGCGGCATCCGACTTGGAAGGACGGCGCTCTACCAACTGAGCTACGAACGCGGAGGGGTCTATCTGGTGCGTGGCCACCCACAGTGCCGGCACGCCTGCTGATATGCGGCGGTGCCGAGGACGCGGGTCCAGGCGTGGATGCCGATCAGGCAGGCGATCAGCCGCCACCCGTGGGGGATCATGAGCCGATCAGGTGACGCTGGTCGATGATGATCGCGCCGGCCGCGATCAGACCATCCATGAACTCGGCGCCGTGATGACCGCAGAACGAAAGCGAGCGTCCGTCCGGCATCTGCGCGAACACGAACGCTTGAGCCGGATGCTTCGCCTCAGCGTCGCACCTGTCGGACAGCACCTCGATCACCGTTGCACGGTCGACCACATCCACCGGTGCAGCATCCATGCTCGACCCCGATCAGCGTGTGAAGGCGGACGCCGCGGGGATGATGGGGCATCGACCCGCAGCGCCCGCCCCTTTCAGCGGGTAACGAGGTGTGGCCCCGCCAGACCGTCAAGCGACAGTGACGAGCGTCGCGAGCGTTGAGGTCGCGCGGCGGCGGGGCCGAGACCGGCCGGCTGGGGCACCAGCTGCCGGTGGAATGAGTGAAGCCCCGGGCCTTCTGGCTCTCGGGGCTTCCTGAACACGCGCTATGCGCAGGCTCAGACTATCGCGACCATGTGCGCGTCTGCGAGTAGCGACACGCCGGGACTATCCCACAGCACGGATCGGCGTCGGCAGATCCTCCCGCTGAGCCGCCAAAGCCTCCACCGCCTCACGTGCCCGAGCCGGATTGCCCGCCACGTACCGGCGCGTCGTCGACGGTGATGCGTGGCCCAACAGCTCCTGCACCAGCAGCAGATCGGATGTGAGCGCGTACGCCCGAGTGCCGAAGCGATGACGCAGCGTGTGCATCGTCCACTCCCCCGGCAGCAGGTCGCGGATGATCTTCCCCACGTACCGCGGCGACAAGTGACCCGCATCCCGACCCGGGAATAAGTAGCCCTCGGGCATCGTCGCCAACTGCTGACCCAGAGATCGCGGCAGCGGGACGATCCGGTCACGTCCGCCCTTCCCGTGCACGACCAGCGAGAAGTCCACCATGTCGATCATCAGGTCTCGCGTGTGCACCCGGGCCACTTCCCCGCGGCGGAGGCCGAGCTCGGCTGCTAGGCGGAGCATCAGCTGTGCGCGGGGGTCGGCGGCGAGGAGCGCCTCGTGGTAGACCTTGTCCGGCGCGGGGCGGGCGGCACCGTTGACGGTGCGGACGTGCGGGGTGTCGTCGACGGGGTTCACGTGCACGAACCCGCGGAACATGCCCCACGCGTAGAAGCGTCCGAACGTGGTGCGGCGGCCGCGGCGCGTCTCCGATGCCCACTCCTGCGCGGCGAGGAAGTCGAGCAGGATGTCGGTCGTCACCTGCCAGGGACCCACGTTCACCCGGCGGGCAAGGTGCTCGAGATGCTGCCGGCGTGCGGCGCTCGTCGACGTTCGCTTTCCGCCGGCACGCTCGTGCGCGAGATAGCCCTCGATCGCCTTCCGCCACTCAGCCGTCAGCACGATTCACCTCCGATTGCCGACAGTGCGGCGCGAGCGAGGCGCCGGTAGCGGGCGACCGGCCCCGACCAGGACGGATCGCGGCGATGGTCAAGCTCCTGCTGCACACGCTGCTCCCACGTCACGCCCCGGTCGTAGCCGAACTCCTGCCACCACATCGCGGCCGCGACCCGCTCAACTACTTCCTCGTCGCGCTCCTCGTCGGTCTTCACGTGCGCGCTCATGACGGATCACCCGCGCCCTCGGCGCGGATACGGATGCCTGCCTCGATGAGTTGCTTGCCGAGCGCCGTGGCCTCCGCCTCTTCGAGCCAGAGCGACAGCCCGCCCACTGAGACGTGCACCTCGGGCGGGAACGCGGCGTTCGGCGGGATGTTGATGCTCACGTCGGGCGCAGCCTTGCGTGTCGCGTTGATCGCAGTGTGGAACCTCATGACTCCCGTCCTTCCGAATGCCAGCTCGCATTGTGGTTGTCCGCGCGCTCGCGTGCTTCACTCGCGAAATGGCAGTCCTCTTCCCACCCACAGTCGAAGCAGACGGCACGGTAGATCGTGTCCATTCCGGCGCTCATGACGGATCACCCGATCTGCGAGCCGACAGGGTGACTTGACACGTCGTCGGATCGTCAGGTTTACTTGACGCATGACGAACACAAGCCGCGATTACGCGCTCGATCGACTTGCAGAGAACTCGGAGATCATCCGCGAAGCGGAGGCCGAGATTGAGTCCTACGTGATGAACGCCCGATCGCTGGGGGCGAGCTGGGCGGACATCGCGATCAGTCTCGGAGTCTCCCAGCCGGCGGCCTGCGACCGCTACAACCCACT
>CAMFIY010000113.1 GCA_945952575.1 uncultured Leucobacter sp. | reverse complement strand
GTCTTGCCTGGGCCATGGCCCTCTGGGAGATCAGCTGGGAACGGCGAGCCCTACTCCCAGGACTCTTGGTTGTCGATAGCCCACAGAAGAATCTCGGACACCGAGCGGGTCCTGAAGACGCGGATTTCGCTGACGCCAAGCTCGTAGACAACGTCTATGCACACGTGGCGTCGTGGCTTGCCGGCGCCGGAACCGGGGCTCAGGCCGTCTTCGTGGACAATTCGCCGCCTCCCGAGCTAGCCAGCAGCATTGTCGTGCGATTCTCGGGAGACCGCGCTGTTCCGCCGTTCGGGTTGATCGACGACGCGATTGAGTGACGAGACGTCGCTTGCTGGTGCGGGGGCGGCGCGCGAGGAGCGCCCGGACCGCAGCGTAGCGAGGACCGGACGCACCGCAGTGCGCCGCCCCCGCGCCGCTGCCGGCCGGAGGCCGGCCTTGAACGAGTAAGGAAAGTTCTCACAGCTACGGCGGTGCTTACTCTCGACGGAGGCAGGTGTGAGGACGCGACCGGACAGGCGGAGGAAGTAGGAAGCGGTTTTGGACTACAATACGTAGATGGCGTCGAAGTGGCTGGACAGTGCCGAGAAGCGCTGCTCAGCCCTGGCCGCTCGAGCCGAGGACGAGGACTACACCCCGATCGAACAGCTGGACGGACTCGCCCAGGGTCGAAGCACCACGCCGCAGGAACTGGACGCCATTGTCAGCCAGCTCGACACGCTCCCCGCCTCTGTCACGCCCGTCGGCGTCACCGAGGGTCGGGCCAGCGAGGATGACTTGCGAGAGCTCGTCGCCCTCGGCGGTCGCCCCAGCCTCAGCGGCTGTCCGGGCGCCGGCCCTTCGCCGAAGCGACAGGTTCGGCTCGCCCCCGACCTGGATGCGTTGCTGATCGAGCGGATGGCGCGAGACCACCGGACGGCGAGCGAGATCATGCGTGACGCACTCGACGCCTATCTGCGCGACGACGCCTGAGTCTCGCCGTAGACGAGCCCGACTAGCCGGAGATCCGCGAAGCCAAGAAGGGCCAGTGTCGTCGTGCCATGCGACGGCGAGGCAGAGCGACGCGTTTGTGGAACGGCATCGCGCCGCATACGGGCGTCGATGATCAGCGCGATCCTGCACGAGGCATCTCCCGGGTGTTCCCATCCACGCTCACGTATCCAGTCGGCCGCCGCTACCCTGTCTAGATGAGTGAATTTCCGGTCGGCGAGCTGCATGGGCTGAAAGGGGCGCTCGTGCCCGCGTATCGACAGATCGCGAACGAGCTTCGGCGCGTGATCGAAGTTCACAAGCTGCAGCCGGGCACCAAGCTGCCCTCGCAGACGGAACTGGTCGCGAAATTCGACGTCGCGCGGATGACGGCGCGAGAGGCCCTTCGGGTGTTGAAGGCCGAGGGCGTCATCCGCTCGGAGCAAGGGCGAGGAGTGTTTGTTGATCGTGAACTCGCACCTAAGCGACTCCAGATGGGTGAAACAACCGCGCCCAACGAGGGGGAGTGGCGCGAGCGGATCCATGGGGTGCTAGTCGCCGGTCGAGGTGGGGCCGAGGCCTCGGACGATGGATGGGCGCGGTCCGCGCTACTGCTGTCTACCGGCTCTCTGGTTGCGATCTCAGTTCATCTCGAGCCAGCGCCGGGGCGCAGGGACGAGACGACAGTCTTTGTTCCCGGTGATCTTGACGATGCTCACTCTCGCGCCGCCGAAGCCCTAGCAGCTGCGCGGCAGTGGATCGTCTCCGTCCGCGTGAACCGAGAAGCCCCAGCCGCGTTGCTGGTGACGCGGATTGGCTTGGACGGGTTCGACCGACCGGTGATCGCGAGCATCGGCAGCCGTTCGGGCTCGTGGCCTGTGACCACAACTGAGACCATCTAGGGTTGACAACCTATCTAGACAAGTGAGACGCTATGGGGGTTCACATCTAGCGGGCTGGCTCCTCGAGCCAACTTGTCTAGATAACTAGATAGGAGAATCGAATGGCAATTCAGTCAGCAATCCCGGTCAACTTCGACGCGTTTTTCCCGCGTGGGGCGTTCGTCGTCGGAGAGGTCGAGCCCATCGTCAAGTGGTCGGACGATGGCCAACGGCAGGGTCAAGACCTCGACAAGAACTCCGGTCACCCGCTCTGGCAGGTACGGGTCATCGACGCCGACCCCGACGCGAAAAAAGGTCAGGGCGAGGTCACCGTCAAGATCGCGAGCATCTCCGAGCCGCAGCTGCCGCCCGAGCTGAACGGTCTGCCATTCCGCCCAGCGGTCTTCGAGGGGCTCACCGTGACGCCCTACGTCAAGGAGGGGCAGGGGCGTCCTCGCGTCGCCTATTCGCTCCGCGCCCGAGAGATGAAGCCGGCACCCAAGCCGCGCGGTGCCGAGTAATGCGAACCACCATGCCGCGTGAGTTACGCAGCTGGGGCGACGAGGTCGGCATTCTCCTGCGGCGCTGGTGGTGGGCTGCTGCGATCGTCGTTGTCGTCTCGTGGCTGCCACCGGTGCCTGTTGTGCAGATGACGTTCACGGTCGGATGCCTGGCCCTCGTGGCTCTGCTCGGCGTCTGGGTAACGGTCACGGCTCTCCGCATGCCGCGTCGGCCCGAGGACAAGTGGAAGCGTGACGTCTCTCGCAGCATCGTCGCGAGCTGGCCCGGCGTCGCGATACGCGTCGGCCTCGGCGTCCCTGGCTACGGCGCGCGCGGCATGGTGGTGCCTGCAATCAGTACCCCAGTGTGGGAGGGCTGGACCTGCGCCGTCGGCGTCGCCCTTCCGCAGGGGCTCGGCCGCGAGCACCTGCAAGCGCAGGCAGATCTACTCGCTCAGGCCTTCGGCGCGCGCCGCGCGACGGTCCACGGCGAGCACATCAGCGCCATGGCGCTGCGGCTTGAGTTCGTAGATGCGCTCGAGTTCGCGTTCTCGCTCGACCTGCCCGCGGCGTGGGACGGCAAGACGGTCCCGATGTGTAGACACGCAACGGGGGGACTGTGGTCGCTTCGTCTTGGTCCTCACACCCTCGTGGCCGGCGCGTCGGGCAGCGGGAAAGCGTCGCTGGTGTGGGGTCTGCTGCTCGGACTCGCCGAACCGATCCACAGCGGCCTCGTCGAGGTGTGGGGGCTCGACCGCAAGGGCGGCATGGAACTCGCCCTCGGACGTTCGCTGCTCACGCGGTTCGCCGCCGACGCCGAGCGCTCGGTGATCCTCCTCGAGGATGCGGTCGCCGCGATGCAGCAACGAGCACAGGACCTCGCGGGCAAGACGCGACAGCACGTCGCTACCCTCGACAGCCCGACAATTGTCGTTCTGATCGACGAGCTCGCCGCTCTCACCGCCTACGAGACCGATCGGGATCTGCTCCGCCGCGCGAACGCTGCGCTCGCGACCCTGGCATCGCAGGGCCGCGCCGTCGGCTTCATCGTGTTTGCCTGTCTCCAAGATCCGCGGAAGGAGACGTTGCCCGCCCGAGGCCTGTTCACGCAGACCGTTGGGCTCCGTCTTCGGGATCGGATGGAGACGGCGATGGTGCTCGGCGACGGCGCCGTGGCGGCGGGTGCCCGGTGCCACGACATCTCGCCATCCACACCAGGGGTCGCCTATGTGCTCCCCGAAGACGGGCGCCCGCCTGAGCGCGTTCGAGCGGGACTCATCACGGATGACGTGATCCGCGACGTCGCTTCGCGGTATGCCGCACCGCGGCATGTCCCTGTCATTGTCCCTGAGCCGCCTTCGCCTGACGAGCGTCAACCTCGCTCACCCCGCGCGCCGCGATCCTCGCGTCGCACTTCCCGGAGGGAAACCGCATCATGAACCGCATCACCGTCGTCGTAGCACTTGTGGTCGGCGCACTCGCCCTCGCAGGCTGTTCGAATATCAATACGGGTGCCTCGAGGCAAGATCAAGTCGATCGTTCCGACAGCAAGGTCGACCATGCCATCTCGTGCAACCTCGGTGAGGAGTACGACGCCGCGACGGAGTCCTTCCGTGCGCGATACGACCTTCCGGTGGACGCGGATTATTACATCGAGCGCTACGGCGCATGGGTCGCGAACGAATCGTGCACAGACGCTCAGGTTCTTGCCTGGCAGAAGCTGCGCCGCGCGACAGGGGAGAGCGACGAGATCTGCCGTGTCGTCTACGAGTACAGCCTCGCGGGGACGGTCTACCCGATCGGCTGCGCGGTCCCCGTCATGGTGGTGACCGATGCGTCTCGATGAGTCCGTCGCGCGGCGACTCCGCAGCGCAGAGTATGACCGCTGGATGCACAACGTCGCCTCGACTGGCTACTGCCATAACCCCGTGCGTCTCGTCGGATCCTCGACGACGCTTCACGAAGAATCCGGTGAGATCCTCTCGGAGTACTCGTCGACGAGCGAACCGGACGGCGTCACCTTCACTCGCTGCGGCAACCGACGCGCGACACGCTGCGAGTCCTGCAGCCACGAATACAAGGGCGACACCTGGCACATGATCATGGCCGGCGCCGCGGGCGGTATGAAAGAGGTGCCGGAAGAGGTCGCCGAGCATCCGATGGTCTTCCTCACGCTCACAGCCCCGTCGTTCGGAGCCGTGCACACGACCGCAGTCGACCGTCGCGCCGGTGTCTGCGAGCACGGCAACCCGCGAGGATGCCGCTGCCACCACGACGACGACGATCCGCAGCGCGGCGACGCCGTCTGCGCCGAGTGCTACGACTACGTCGGTCACGTCGTCTGGCAGTACCACGCGCCCGAGCTGTGGCGGCGGTTCACGATCCGCCTGCGCCGCGCGCTCGCTCGCTCGCTCGGCATGACTCAGCGCGCCGCTGCCGGTGTCGTGCGGCTGCAGTTCGCCAAGGTGGCCGAATTTCAGCGTCGAGGAGTCGTGCACTTCCACGCGATCATCAGGCTCGACGGCATCCATCCCGAACTTGCTTTCCCGGCGCCGCCAGCCGCGGTGACGACGGATCACCTCGTGACCGCGATCCAATCCGCAGTAAAGAACACGAGGGTCGTCGCGGCTCCCCTCCCTGAAGAGGTTCGGACTCGCACGCTCACCTGGGGCAAGCAGTTCGACGTTCGACCGATCGTGCGTCGTGAAGGTCTCGACGGTGAACTTTCCGACCGTGCCGTGGCCGCCTACATCGCGAAGTACGCCACCAAAGCGACTGAGGATCTCGAGCCGACAGGCGCCGGCCGCGATCACATCAAACGCATCAAGTCGAGCGTCCGTGAACTCACTGCCCGCGTCGATCCCGAGGGTACGTACGGTCAGCTGCATCGCTGGGGGGGGATGCTCGGTTTCCGTGGGCACTTCTCGACGAAGTCGCGTCGCTACTCTGTGACGCTCGGCTCCCTCCGCGGTGCACGACGAACCTGGCGGCTCAAGCACCTACTGGCCAAGACGAAGCCAACCGAGGACATCAGCCCTGGTGAGGTGCTCGTCATCGGCTCGTGGTCATACGTGGGTATGGGCTGGCTCACCGACGGCGACAGAGCGCTCGCGAGAGAGGCAGCGGATGCCGCACGCCAATGGCGCTACGACCGTGCACGAGACCGCACCACCCCACCCACCGAAAGGAGCACGACATGATCACTCACACGCTCGTTGACGACCGCGAGATCGACGTCGCCGACCACTCCGATCCGAACGACTACCTGACTCGCCGCGAGGCCGCCGCGCTCTGCCGTGTGCCGCTGTCGACATTCGACTCGCTGCGGCGGCAGAACCGCTTCCCGTTCCCCGATGCCCACATGGGCAAGCACATGCTCTGGCGCGCGTCGACAGTCGCAGCGTTCCTCGAGGCCGGCGGTACCCGCGGTGTCGGCTGAGCGAGGCGAGCGGATCGACCCGAAGACCCGGCGCCCGCTACCTGAGGGCATCCGCTTCCGCAATGATCGCGGAAAGTACCAGGTACGCGTCTGGGCGATTGGGCTGAACGGCGAGCAGCGCGAACGGTCGACCTACGTCGAGACGCTCGCTGAGGCGAAGAAGCTCCGCGCCGAGACGCTCACTCGCCGCTATCCAGACGGCGACATGACGCTCACCCAGTGGCACGCGCGGCACTGGTCGGTCATTGAGGGCAGCGTGCGCGCATCAACGGCCCGCGCCTACGAGCGCGGCTGGCGTCTGCGGGTGAAGCCGTGGCTGGGCCACGTGAAGCTCGAGAAGCTTACGGCGGGCGTAATCGAGGAGGCGATCGCCGGATGGGGAGGGAGCACTTCCACGCGGATCGACGCGCTCTCGGCGCTGAGCCGTTTGCTCGACGGGGCCGTGCGTGCGCACGTCGTGCCGCTGAACCAGGCACGCCTCGCGCGCCGACCGAAGTCGGACTCGGCGACGAGCCTGCGCTCGCGAGCGCTTACGGCCACGGAGGTGCCGACGCTGCTGGCGGCGATCGATGATGCGCACTATCGGCGCTACATCGCCGCTCTCGTCTACACCGGAATGCGCGCAAATGAGGCGACGGCATTGCGCATGGAAGACGTCGATCTTGCGCATCGGACGATCCACGTCCGCCGGGCATTCAGCATCGGCGCGGACGGTCGCGGAGTCGAGCTGACGCCGAAGAGCGATAAGGAGCGAGACGTGCCGATCCCGACGCCGCTCGTCGCGCCGCTCACCGAGGCGATGGCCGGCAAGCATCGCGGCGAACTTGTCTTCACGGGGCCTCGCGGCGGACGGATCAACGCGTCTAACGTGCGCCGCGCGATCGACTGGAAGAAGCTTCGAGCGTCGCTGCATCGTGACGACCTGCGGATTCACGACCTGCGCCACACGCTCGCCACCATGCTCTTCGATGCCGGTGCCTCCGCCAACGATGTACAGGCTGTGCTTGGTCACTCGAGCATGCAGATGACCGAGCGTTACAGCCGGGCCCGGTCCGACGTTGCCAAACGAGCCGCGGCCGCCATCGATTTATTGTTCGACGCCGGTCCAGGAACGAGCTGATGAGTATCATCCGAAACGAGGACGGCATCGTAGAGCTCGGTGCCGATCGGCTTCCGGGCAGCGTGTGGGGCTCGAATCTGCGTGTGATCCTTCCAACGTCCAGGTGGGTCGCGCTCAGCCGTCGGACCGCGCAACGCGCCGGCAGGGTGTGCGAGGTCTGCGGTCAACCCTCGTACTACGGACAGGGCATACGCAATCCCGACTGTCATGAGATCTGGGAGTTCGATGCGATGATGCCGCGCCCTGTCCAGCGGCTCAGAGCAGTGATCGCCCTGTGTGGCGCCTGCCACGAGACACAGCACTCCGGACTGGCAGAACTCAACGACAGGTGGGAATCGGTCATCGCAACGCTGTGCCGAGTCAACGGTTGGGACCGCGCGGATGCCGAGGTAGATATCGAGAGATCCCGCGCCAGATATCGCGAACTTTCGACCACTGAGTGGGACTTGGATCTCGGGCGGCTCGAGGGATGGGTGGAGCTTGACGGATACCCCGACCTCGTGATCCCATCCGAGGATCGCGCGGCTCTTGGGAACACGTTCGACAAGACCAAGCGAAAGCTCTCGCTGATCGTAGGAGCTGACATTCCCCTCGCGATCTGGACTTGGTGACGTGAGCGAATCTGAATCGAGGTTCGCTACCGCGATGGATGTCGTCCGTGCGGCGGCGACGGGGGAGATCTCGCGCCAAGAGTTGGTGCGCCAGCTCCGGTCCTGGAAGTACGAGCCGCGGTACGAGACGACTGGGCTCGCCGACGACTGGGAGCTTCGCGACAACAGCTTCGCGGCCGTCGAGTACGCGTTCGTCATTGAGCTCATAGACGAGAACGACTACGAGCACATCGTTCGAACGCTCGACGGCGAGGGCTCCGAGGTGGGTGGTGCCGCCGGTAAGAGCCCGCCATCGGTATGAAATCAAGTTGCACGGGGTAGGGTACCGGGGATGGTCTCTTCGGCCCGGACTCCGCGCTCCGTGACGCTGAATGAACAATTGTTGATAATGAGGCTCATTACCAGCGTCGGTTTGGCGTTGCTGTTGATGCTGGGTCTGGCCGCGACGGCTCACACGGAGGCGGGCGGTTCGACTCCTGTTCCTCTGGTGATTTCTGGGTTAATGGACCCGCATGTCGAGCCTGTGGCTGATGCTCCGGCTGAGCATGAGGCGGTAGCCGGCGGAGGCTTTTCGGGGTCGAACGCGTTGGTGGGCGCTGCGCTGTGCATGCTGGGCGTGTTGTGCGGGCTGACGTTCATGGTGGTGCTGCGGGGGTTGTGGTGTCGGCGGATGCCTCCGGTGCTCGGTGACGGGCCACGGATGCCTTCGCTGCTTCCGGCGCCGGCTGCCCGTGCTC
>CAMFIY010000112.1 GCA_945952575.1 uncultured Leucobacter sp. | reverse complement strand
GCCAGATACCGCCCGCTCAGGCCAGCCCGAACAGGCGCAGATAGTCGACCATGATCGGGTCGCCCCAGACCAGTCCGATCCAGGCCCCGACGATCATCGACGGCCCGAACGGCAATCCCGTCTTCATGGTCGCGCGGCGCACAGCCATGAGCGCGAGCCCGGCGAACGCACCGATCAGAAATCCGGTGAATGCGCCGACCGCGAGAGCACCCCAGGAGACGAAGCCGAGGCCGGCGCCGAGCACCGGAGCGAGTTTCACGTCGCCTCCTCCGATGCCCCTGGGGTAGACCAGGGCGATCAGGAGATAGAAGGCGAACATCGCCGCGCCGCCGCCGACCGTGCCGACGAGCGCCGCCCAGTCGCCGACGAGCAGCGCGGAAAGCGAGAGGAGGCCCGCGACCACGCCGATGCTCGGCAACACGATCGCGTCGGGCAGCCGCTTGAGTTCCAGGTCGATCAACGCGAGCGCCATAGATGCCGCGGTGAGCCACAAGTACGCGGCGAGGCCGAGCCACCATGCTGTCGCCTGCAGCCCGGACATCTCGAGAAGATCAGTCCCCGAATGTTCCGAAAGCTCGATCCGCCACCAGGCCACCAATGCGAAGGCGATGCCGGTGCCGAGCTCGACTATCGGATACCGCACGCTGATGGGCGCTCGGCACCTCGCGCAGCGCCCTCGCAGGACCAGCCAGGAGATCACCGGAATGTTCTGCCATGGTCGGATCGCCGCTCCGCACTTCGGGCAGCGGCTGTTCGGCAGCAGGGATTCACCCCGTGGCACCCGCCAGATGACGACGTTGAGGAACGAGCCGATGAGTAATCCGAACGCGCCGATCGCGCCGAGGAGCCAGGGAAGCAGTATTGCGAGAGATACCACCGATCAGCCCTTGACGTTCCGCACCGAGACCGGCGTGACCTCCAGCGTGAGCGTTCCGGAGGTCGATGGGGTGCCGGATCCCCCACCGACCGTGTTCGGGTCGGTGATCGGCGCGAAGGTCAGGAGCGGGGTGCCGGAGAAATTACGCGAGTAGATCGAGCCGAGCCAGTACGGCCCCCAGTTGTCCATCTGTACTCGGCACTGGGCGTAGAGCAGGCCGGTGATCTTCTTGTCGGTGAAGTTCACTCCGGCGACCTGGATGTCGACGCGGCTCGTCGGGCAGCTCGTCGCCATCTGCGCGGTGTTGACGGTTGCCGACGAGACGACGTAGAGGTTGTGCTTCGCCGTGGTGGTCGAGCCGAAGGTGAAAGCCTTGAGCACCATCTTCGGCGCCACGATGGCGACGTCCGTCGCGAGCTTGATGTTGTCGTTGGATTCGATGGTCAGCGTCGAACAGGCCGTCGCATCGATCACCGTGGGTGTGGTGTAGGTGGCGATCGTCGCCACCATGCCGTGCGTCGGAGAATAGCTCGCCGTACAACTGCCAGACCAGGTCTTCTTCGTAAAGCCTGCGGCGACGAAGCTCGAGAGGCTCAAATCCCGCCAGGCCGGGGGCGCCGTGATCGTGACCGGCGTCTGGTTGATGGCGCCACCGACCCAGGTCGACTTGTTGCCGTAAGACACCGTGAGCGCACCGCCGTGCGTCAGCGAGCCCTTGATCGCCGGCAGCGTACCACCGCTGAGATTGACCGTACCGCGGACGACCGCGTTGCCACCGACGGTCCCGCTGCCGTTGCGCACCAGGTTGCCGGAGACCTCGAGGTTGCCCGCGATCGAGCAGGCACCGGTCAGCGTCGCATTGCCGTTCTTGACGTAGACGCTGCCCTTGATCGTGCCGCTCGCATTGCAGTTGAAGTCGCCGGTAGTGACACGGACATCCGCCGGGCGAGAGGTGTCCAGAGCAGAAAGGTCGGTGTTCCCGCCGAAGGTCCAGGCCCCTTCGCTCAGAATGATGTCATCGAAGTCGATCGACGCCGCGGGCGTCGCGGTGAGCTTGTGGATCCGCTCGATGCGCTGCTTCGCCGCCCCGAAAGTGCCGGTCGAGACGATGCGCAGGAGCGTGCTCTTGGTCGGGCAGGCGGTGCTCCAGCTCGCAGGCACCGTGAAACTTCCCGGAGTGCCGAAATCAACGGTCGCCGAGTAGTTCACCTTGCTGGCCGGGTCGGTCAGCGCGGCGGACGCGAGCGAGCAGAGCGTGGTGGCCGGATCGGCGATCTTCCCAAGCACATCTGCGATGCCGGCTTCGGCCGCGGCCTGCGCACGCACAGTGTCCCTACTGGTGACCGTGACGCGAGATGCGCCCGTGATCGCGACGAGGAATGCGGTGATGAGCGCGACCCCCACGATGAACACCAGGAGCACCATCGGCAGCGCAATGCCGCGTTCGCTTCGCAGAGTGCGCCGCCGGAGCAGTGCCATGAGGCTCAACTTGCGATACATGGGCTCTCCCGATGATGAGAAGTGTCTGTTGCTAGATGTGTTAGATGCACTGAGCCGTGCTGCCCAGCGTGCCCTGGGCTTCCATGCTCACGTTGCCGTCGACCGTGACGAGACCGGAGTCCGCGTCGGCCGCGAGGAAGTCATAGACGAGCGTGCCCTCTTTGCCCTGCGGCGCATCGGCGCCCGAGGCGGTCGCGAAAAAGACGGACGTGCCATGCTGACGCACGTGATCGAGCAGCGTTTTTCCACCGCGCGTGATTGCACGATTGTTCCCGCTTCCGGTCACCTTCCAGGTGACGCAGCTCCAGGTGATCGGCGTGGACCGGCTCGCCACGGAGAGCAGAACAGTCGCACCGCCGTCTCGCACCGCAAGCTCGCGCGCGCTGCGCACGTCTTGGTTGAGCACGGAAATGAGGATCTGGGATTGGCTCGCCGCGTTGGTGAGACTGCTCACCGTCTTCTCCGAGCGGAACAGACCGAAGATGCTCGCAGCAATAATCGCGGAGATCACGCCGAGCAGGGCGACGTAGATCGCGAGTTCCGTCAGGCTGAAGCCCCGATCATGCGGTGATCCAGTCATCCGTCGACGAAGGCTCATGGAGTTACCACTACGGGGCGCACGATCATACGGGTCTGCGCGCTCGAGAGCGACTTCGTGGGTGCCGAGGTCTTCGCCACGCTGACCGTCACGTAGGCAAGCCGCTGCGGAGAGGGGCAGGTACCGACGGTGATCGTCGCGGTGAAGCTCTCGACGACCGCGGTCGTCGTCTTACCGCAATCGTCCTCGCGCAGCGAGGTGCGGGCCTCGTCGAGCTGGGCCGAGACCACGCGATTCGCCTGCGCGACCTCCGCGTTGCGTGCCGCCAGCTGAATCGAGTTCACGGCCAGCGGGAACAGTCCCACCAGGACGATGCCGAGCACGACGATGGCGACGGCGAGTTCGGTCAGCCCGAGACCTGAGTCATTTCGTAGCCGCTCACGTAGCACGCCCATCGCCACCTCCAAACGTCATTCTAGGTCTCAGATACGCGAATGGTGGGTGCCGGTGATCCGGCACCCACCATGAGCGATTCAGAACCGCTGCTTAGCAGCCCGGCCCCTTCGTGGCAGTGGTTGCGTTACCGCCGGTGTAGGTCACGGTCACGCAGTAGTCGGTAAGATCAGCGCCAGTTGCTTCGATCTTGGTGATCGTGCCGCTCTTGAGCTTGTCGAGACCCGCGGCACCGTTCACGCTTGCGGGCGTCTTAGTGCTGTCAGCAGCGATCGTAGAAGCGACCATTGCTGAGCCGTTGGCAGCCGCGGCCTTACCTGCCGCGTCGTTCGCACCCTTCTGGATGTTCATGAAGATCGGCACAGCGATCGCGACGAGGATACCGATGATGACGATGACGACGGCGAGCTCGACGAGCGAGAAGCCCTTGTCCCCGTCCTTGCGGTTCCGCAGAACCTCCTGAATACGCTCAAGCATGTTTTGTTCTCCCCAAGAGAAATGCACCGAAATGTGATGGCCCCCGAATGGTGCGGATCCGGGAACATTCGGATTGTAGAGGGAAACGGTCACCCTCCACCAGAGGTTGAGGGTTGTTTTCTAGGATACATCGCCGGCTGTGACTGAATCGTTACGAAGACCCCTGAATCGCCGTCACCATCGTGAAGATCGGCAGGTAGAGCGCAACGACCATACTGCCGATGATGCCGCCGACGAACACGATGAGCAGCGGTTCGATCATGCTCGTCAGCTGGTCCGCCGCGGTCTCGACCTCGCGATCGTAGAACTCGGCGATGCTCTCGAGCATCGTGTCGAGCGCACCCGAGTCCTCGCCGATGGCCACCATCTGCGTCACCATCGGCGGAAACACGTCGTGCTGGGCGAGCGGTTGGGCGAACGGGCGCCCGAGTCGCACCGAGGCCTCGGCCTCCGCAAGCGCCCGCTCGACCACCCAGTTGTTCGAGACTCGAGAAACCAGCGGGATCGCCTGAATGATCGGCACACCGGCGCCGAGCATGATGGCGAGATTGCGACTGAAGCGCGCGATCGCGACCTTGCGGAAGAGCTGCCCGAAGACCGGCACCTTCACTTTGAACGTATCCACGGCCTTCCGTACCCGCTCCTCGTCCTTGTTCCGGGAGTACCAGATCCAGACACCCACCACCAGCACGATGAGGAGGGGTCTCCAATTCGCCGCGGAGCGCGAAGCGCCAACGAGTATCTGGGTCGGGAGAGGCAGTTCGCTGCCAAAACCGGCAAACAGATTCTCAAATGTCGGCACGACGAAGAGCAGCATGGCGACGACCGAGACGATCGCGACGCACAGCACCACGACCGGGTACGCCATCGCTCCCTTGACCTTCTGCTGCAGCCGGAGTTCGACGTCGAAGTTCTTGGCGATCGACTCGAGCGCCTCGTCCAGGAAGCCGCCGGCCTCACCGACACGGACGAGATTGGCCATGAGCATCGGGAATACCTTGGGCCGTCGTTCCATCGCCGCCGAGAACGAGGAACCCTGCCCCACCTCGCGGTGCACGTCGGCGAACGCCTTCGCGAGCGTCTTGTTCTGGGTCTGCTCCCCCACGATCTCCAGCGTGCGCAGCAGCGGCACGCCCGAGGCGATCATCACCGACATCTGCTTCGACGTGATGGCGAGATCCTTGAGGTTCGGGCCGCGCTCGAAGAGCTTGATGTCCAGATCCTTGTTGAGCCCCAGGCTGTCGTTGTCCTTCACCGACAACGGCGTCAGCCCGAGCGCCCGTACCGCGGCGATCGCCGAGGACTGGCTCTGCGCGTGCACCCGGCCTTTGACCACCTTGCCCGCGGAATCGCGGCCCTGGTAGACGAAGAGCGTGCTCTCGGTGACGTCGGCCATGATCAGAACCTCGACCGCCTGCCGCCGCCCTCGGCGCCGAATTCATCGTCGAAGAACATGCCCGCCGACGACATGACGTCGGCCCCGGTCTGCAGATCCACCTGGCCGCGATCCGCGAGCGACTCGAAGCTCGCGAGATCGCTCGCCTTCTCCCTCGCCTCGTCGTAACTGACGATGCCGCGCTTGACCAGCCCCGCGAGCGCCTGATCCATCGTGTGCATCCCGTGCTCGGATCCCGACTGCAGGTGCGAGTAGATCTGATGCGATTTGCCCTCGCGCACGAGGTGGCCGATCGCCGGGGTCGTCTTCAGGATCTCGGTGGCGACCACGCGGCCCCCACCGATCTTGCGCAGCAGCGTCTGAGAGACGACGCCCTGCAGGGCGCCGCCGAGCTGGGTGCGGATCTGGCCCTGCTGGTGCGCCGGGAACACGTCGACGATGCGGTCGATCGACTGCGCGGCGTCGACGGTGTGCAGCGTCGCGAAGACGAGGTGGCCGGTCTCGGCCGCGGTCAGTGCGACCGAGATGCTCTCGAGGTCGCGGAGCTCGCCGACCAGGATCACGTCCGGATCCTGGCGCAGCACATGCTTCAGCGCCGCTCCGAACGTGTGCGTGTCGGTGCCGACCTCGCGCTGGTTCACCACGCTCTTCTTGTGGGAATGCAGGAACTCGATCGGATCCTCGACCGTCATGATGTGGCAGGCCCGCTCGGTGTTGATCACGTCGATGAGGGCCGCCAGCGTGGTCGACTTGCCCGAGCCGGTCGGGCCGGTGACGAGCACCAGGCCGCGCGGCAGGTAGGCGAACTCGCGCACGGCGCTCGGAACCTGGAGCTCGTCGAGCGAGCGGATCCGGTTGTCGATGTAGCGGAAGGCCGCGCCGATCGAATTGCGCTGCCAGTAGAGGTTCACGCGGAACCGCCCCATCCCGGCGGCGGAATACGCCAGGTCGAGCTCGAGATCGCGCTCGAAGTTCTGCTTCTGGTCGGGGCTCAGGATGCCGTAGAGCGACTCCTTCAGCGAGTCCGGGGTGAACTTCGCGAAATCGCCCGGCAACGGCACGAGCTGGCCGTCGTGCCGGTACATCGGCACGGTGCCCGCGCCGAGGTGCAGATCCGACGCGTGCACACTTGCCACATAGGTCAGCGCCTGGTCGAGATCGAACGGCTGCGTCATCGAGTTCTCCCCTGTACTCACTCGGCGCCCGTCATCGGACACCCGGTGATCCCCGTGTGCCCGCCCTCGGGCATCGCTTGAGATTCTATCCGGGGGCTAGACCGCGTCTACGCAGCGACGCGAAGAACTTCTTCAATACTCGTCACGCCCTGCAGCACCTTCTGCCACCCGTCCTCGCGCAGCGGGACCATCCCCTCTTCGAGGGCGAGCTGACGGATCTCCAGGCCTGAGGCGCGCGTCACCGAGAGCCGCTCGATCCCTTCGGAGACCTGCATCACCTCGTGCAGAGCGATGCGGCCCCGGTAGCCCGTGCCGGAGCATCGCTGGCAGCCCACCGGCTCGCCGATCGTGGCTCCGGGCGGCAGGATCAGGCCGAGATCCGTGATCGCCTGCGGATCCGGGGCGCGTCGCGTCATGCAGTCCTGGCACAACCGGCGCGCCAGGCGCTGGGCGACCACCGCTTCGAGGGCGGAAGCGACGAGGAACGGCTCGATCCCCATCTCGATGAGGCGCGTCACCGAGCTCGGTGCGTCGTTCGTGTGCAGCGTCGAGAGCACCAGGTGGCCGGTGAGCGCGGCCTCGATGCTGATCTGCGCGGTCTCCTGGTCGCGCACCTCGCCGACGAGGACCACGTCCGGGTCGCTGCGCAGGATCGAGCGGAGCGCCGAGGCGAAGGTCAGGCCGGCACGCGGGTTCACCTGCACCTGGCTGATGCCCTCCATCCGGTACTCCACCGGATCCTCGACCGTGATCACGTTGATCTCCGGCCGGGCGATCTCGCTCAGCGTCGTGTAGAGCGTCGTCGACTTGCCCGAACCGGTCGGGCCGGTGACGAGCACCATTCCGTGCGGCTTGGTGAACGACTCCGAGAACACCCCGAGGTTGTGCACCGACATCTTCAGATCGCTCAGCTGCAGTTTGTGAGACGAGTTGTCGAGGATGCGCATGACGATCTTCTCGCCCCACACCGTCGGCAGGGTCGCCACGCGGAGGTCGATCTTGCGGCCGTTGTGCATCACCGAGATGCGGCCGTCCTGCGGCTTCCGCTTCTCTGCGATATCGATCCCGCTCATGATCTTGAGACGCGAGATCACGCCGTCGCGGATGCTGACCGGGCCCTCCTGCGTGTCCTTCAGCACACCGTCGATGCGGTAACGGACGCGCACCCGGTTCTCCGTCGGATCGATGTGGATGTCGCTCGCGCGATCCTGGATCGCCTGCGTGACGATCAGATTCACGAAGCGGACGATCGGGGCGTCGTCGTCGTCCCCGTCGAGATTCTCTGTGGCGTCGGCACCGCCGGTCGACGCGGAGGTCGCACCGAGCTCCGTCGAGAGATCGGCGATCTGGCTGTCGAGGCGGACGTAGCGATCCAGCGCCTGCTGCATGTTCTCGCGCGTCGCGATCAGCGGACGGACGGTGAGCCCCGTCGCTCCCCCGATGTCGTCGAGGGCGATGATGTCCTCCGGATCCGCCATGGCGACCGTCAACTCGCCGCCGTTGCGGGAGATCGGCAGTACGGTATGACGGCGGCTGAGCTCCGCGGAGAGCAGCGCGACGGCGGCCGGATCGACATCGGCCGCGCTCAGGTCGACATAGGGGATCCCGAGCGTGACGCCCAGCGCACGGGCCAGCTGCTCCTCGGTGATGATTCCCCGACGCAACAGCTCGCGCTCCGCACGGCGCTCGCCCACCGCGGCGACGATCTCATCGAGCAGTTCCTGCGAGATCGTGCCGTTCAGCACGAGCAGCTTCAGAACTCGGCGCATGGCTCCCCCATCGTGACCGGCGTGCGTCGAACGACCGTCCGTCGCTCTCCGCCTCGTACTCTACATGGCGGGGATGGGCCGAACCTAGGGCGTGACCTCCGTACCGATGCCGCGCGCGGTGAAGATCTCGATGAGCACCGAGTGCGGCTCGCGGCCGTCGATGATCGCGGCTTTCGGCACTCCGCCGCGCACCGCGTCGAGACAGGCCCGCATCTTCGGGGTCCTGGCGGATTCGAGGCTCGAGAGCC
>CAMFIY010000111.1 GCA_945952575.1 uncultured Leucobacter sp. | reverse complement strand
TCCCGGGCTTCAACCCGACGCTCTCGATCGTTCTCTTCGCGGCAGTCGGGATCGTGCTCTGCGTATTCGGGTACGACCTGTTGCGGAAGACGATGACGTGGTTGTCGATCCTCATCGGCGTCGCAGTCGCTGTGGCGATGGTCATGATCGCCGTAACGCCCGACCTCCTCAGCTCTCGCGATGACGCCGTGATGACCCCGGAAGGGTTCTTCGCGATGCTCGCAGTCGGTATCGTGTGGCAGCTCGCATACGCTCCGTACGTCTCCGACTACTCCAGGTACCTGCCGCGCGAAACCGGCCCGAAAACCGCTTTCTGGAGCACCTACTTCGGCCTCGTGCTCAGCTCGGTCTTCGTCATGGGGCTCGGTGTTCTGCTCGGGGCGCTCGCGCCGGACAACCCTCTCGGCGCGCTCGGGTCGGCTCTCGGCCCGGTCGGACTCATCGTTCTCCTCATCTTCGCAGTCAGTTCGGCGCTGATCAATGGAGTCGAGCTCTACTCCGCGGTGATGAATGCGCTCACCGTGCTGCAGTCGAACTTCAAGGTCACGATCACCTCTAATGTTCGCGTCTGGACGACCGTGCTCTCCGGCGCGCTCGCAACCCTCATCGCCGTGCTCGGTCAGGGCGACTTCATGACGCTCTTCATCGGCTTCCTCGACTTGCTCCTGTACGTACTGATCCCGTGGTCGGCGATCAATCTCGTCGACTTCTTCATCATCCGGAAGGGACATTACGACATCGCTGCGATGTTCGACCCTTCAGGCGGCCAGTACGGGAAATGGAACGCCGTCGGGCTCGGCAGCTACGCCATCGGCCTGCTCGCCCAACTTCCGTTCATGAGCATTTCGATCTTCCAAGGACCGCTCGCAGGCACGATCAACATCGCGTGGCTCATCGGGTTCGTGGTCACCGCGGCCGCATTCCTGATCCTCGCCCGAGTCACGAAAAAGTCCGCGCCCACCGCGTAAGGCACCTCCCTGCACGGGGCACTGCCCATCGACTGCTCCAATGCCGGTGCAGACCATGAACGAAAGTACATCATGAGCGAATACCCGAACCTATCCACGTCGACGACGAAGATCGTCACCTTCGAGCGCCGGCATATTCGTCCGATCCCCGGAGACGAGCGCCACGGAACGCCCCGCGGACTCTTCTTCATCTGGTTGGGCATCAACATGCTGCCCCTCACCGTCGTGACGGGGGCACTGGGCCCGACGACCTTCGGCCTGTCACTCGGCTGGACCGTCACCGCCATTCTCCTCGGCAACATCATCGGCGGCTTCGGCGCCGCGCTGCACGCCTCTCAGGGGCCGCAGCTCGGCATTCCCCAGATGCTGCAGGCGCGCGGCCAGTTCGGATACTTCGGGGGCAGCCTGCTCGCCCTCATCGCCCTGATCATGTTCCTCGGATTCTTCGCCTCGAACCTCGTGGTTGCGGCGCAGAGCTTCGCGGCGGCGTTCCAAAGCGACGCCATCAACGTCGGAATCATCATCTGCGCCGCGGTGGCGCTCGCCGTCGCGATCTTCGGATACGACCTCGTGCGCAAGCTCATGGCCGTGTTCTCCGTCGCAATCGGTGTTCTCGTGGTGGTCTCGATCATCATCGCCGCCTCCAACCCCTCGACGTTCGAGGAGCGCGGCGATCTCGGCTTCTCCACAGCAGGCTTCTTCGGCATGCTCGCGATCGGCGTGACCTGGCAGCTGGCCTACGCGCCGTACGTCTCCGACTACTCGCGGTACATGCCGAAGGAGGGCGGGGCCAAGCAGTCGTTCTGGGCAACCTACCTCGGGCTCGTGATCGGCACCGTGCTCGTGATGATCCTGGGCGCGCTGGTCGGCCTGACGACAACCGACGGCGACACCATGGCAGCGCTGGGCCGCCTGCTCGGCGGCTTCGGGCCGATCGTGCTCTTCGCCTTCGGGGCGGCCTCCGCCGTGATGAACTCGTCCAACATCTACTCGGGCGTGATGTGCTCGCTCACGGTGTTCGAGACGTTCTCCGCGAAGATCCGGATCAACACCACCAAGCGCGTAGTGATGACCGTGTTCTACGCGCTGCTCGCGATGCTCGGCGCTCTGCTCGGCCAGGGCAACTTCCTGTCGATCTTCAGCGACTTCGTCGCGATTCTGCTCTACGTGCTGATCCCGTGGTCGGCGATCAATCTCATCGACTACTTCGTCCTCCGGAAGGGGCACTACGACGTCGAAGCGATGTTCCAGCGAGATGGCGGGCAGTACGGCCGCTGGAACACCATCGGGCTGGTGAGTTACCTCGTCGGTCTCCTGGTGCAGGTACCGTTCATGGTGACCAATCTGTACACCGGCCCCCTCGCCGAGCCGCTCGGCTTCGTTGACGTGGCCTGGATGATCGGCTTCGTCGTGCCCGGCGCGCTCTACGCCATCTGGCGCCGCGCCTCCTCCCGCAGCGAGCGTCCCGTCGTCACGGGAGAAGCCCGGTGAGCGCGCCGGACCTCGTCGTCACCGGAGCTCAATTGTGGCTGCCCGAGCGCAGCGAGCGCACCGCGTTGGCGGTGCGGGACGGCCGGATCCTCGCCGTCGGCAGTGATGAGGAGGTGCTTTCCCTCGCGGGCCCTGGCGCAGAGCAGTTGGACGCGGCGGGCGCTGCGGTGCTGCCGGGGTTTCACGACGCGCATCTCCACGCCCAGGCCGGCGGCCTCGCGCTGGGGGGCTGCGATCTCGAACGGGCGCACTCGCTCGACGGCTACGCGGAGCTCATCCGAGAGTACGCCGCGACGCATGACACCGAGTGGGTCGTGGGTTCGGGATGGTTCGGGGACGTCTTCCCCGGCGGGCTTCCCACGCGGCAGCTGCTCGATGAGCTCGTGCCGGATCGGCCCGCCGTGATGACGAGCCATGACGCGCACGGGGTGTGGGTCAACTCGACGGCGCTGGAGCGCGCCGGCATCACGAGGGACACTCCGGATCCCGCGGCGGGCCGGATCGTGCACGACGAGTCGGGGGAGCCCACCGGCATGCTCCTCGATACGGCCGGCGAGCTCGTGAGCCGGCTGATCCCGGAGCAGCGCCCGGAGGACCTGCGTCGCGCCCTGCTGGCGGCTCAGGATCACCTGTTCTCACTCGGAGTAACGGCCTGGCACGACGCCATTCTCGGGGCCTACCTCACGCTGCCGGATTCGCTGCCGAGCTACTTCGCGACCATCGCCGACGGAAGTCTGCGCGCCCGCGTGACCGGCTCCATGTGGTGGCCTCCCACCGCGGGCCCGAATTACGTCGACGAGATTCTGGAACGGATCAGTGCCGCCCGCGCGAACGGCTTCGACGTACGGAGCGTCAAGATCATGCAGGACGGCATCTGCGAGAACTGCACTGCGGCGCTCATCGAACCGTACCGCGACGTGCACCCGGAGGTTCGCGGGGAGTCGGTGATCGCCCCCGACGACTTGCGCACCATCACCGCCGCGCTCGACGCCGAAGGGCTGAGCGTCCACTTCCACGGCGTCGGCGATCGGGCTGTGCGGGAGTGCCTGGACGCCGTGGCGCACGCGCGGCAGGTGAACGGGGAGGGGCAGCGGCACCAAATCGCTCACCTCGACGTAGTGGATCCCGCGGACATTCCGCGGTTCGCGGAGCTCGGGGTCACGGGCAATCTGCAGCCGCTCTGGGCGCGGAACGATCAGGAGATCCTCGAGCGCAAGTATCCGCTCATCGGCGAGGAGCGGGCGCGGTTCCATTTCCCGTTCGGGTCGCTGCATCGCGCCGGTGCACACCTGGCGATGGGGAGCGACTGGCCCGTCACGAGCCCGGACCCGTTGTGGGGTCTGCACACCGCGTGCACCCGCACCGCACCCGCGGCTGACGTCCATGCGCTGAATCCCGAGTCGCGCGTGCCTGCGCAGCCCGAGGAGCGCCTGGACGTTGAGACGGCCCTGCGGGCCTACACGCTGGGGGCGGCCGAGGTGTCGGGAACGGCGAAGGAGATGGGCAGCCTCGAGGCGGGCAAGCTGGCCGACTTCGTGGTGCTCACCGGGCCGATCGGCGACCCCGGCGTATTCGACCGTGTCCGGGTACAGAGAACCGTGCTGGGCGGCGACGTCGTCTTCAGTGCATGAACCTCATCGACGCCTCGATTGAGGAGCTGGGGGAGGCGCTGCGCGAGGGCACGCTGACGAGCGTCGGGCTCGCGAGCGAATATCTGCGGAGAATCGCGGCTTTCGATCGTTCCGGGCCCCGGCTGAACGCCGTTCCGGTGCTGAACCCTCGGATGTTCGAGGAGGCGCGGGCGTCGGATGACCGTCGCGCCAGAGGGGCGGCGCTCGGGCCGCTCGACGGCATCCCCTACACGGTGAAGGACAGCTACCTCACGCGTGGCCTGCCAGCCGCGGCGGGGTCCCCGGCTTTCGCAGGCCTCATTGCCCAGCAGGACGCGTTCGCCGTCGAGCGGCTGCGCGCCGCGGGCGCGGTACTCGTGGGGCGCACGAACATGTGCCCGCTCGCGAACGGCGGAATGCAGCGCGGGGTCTACGGCCGCTCCGAGAGCCCATATGACGCGCGCTTTCTCGCGGCCGGGTACGTGTCGGGCTCCTCGCACGGCTCGGGGGTGGCGACCACCTCCGCGATGGCGGCATTCGGTCTGGGCGAGGAGACGTGGTCTTCGGGGAGGTCGCCCGCTTCGAACAACTCATTGTGCGCGTACACCCCGTCTCGGGGGCTCATCTCAATCCGTGGGAACTGGCCGCTCACGCCGACCATGGACGTCGTGGTGCCGCACACGCGGACGATCGCCGACCTCCGCGCGGTGCTCGACGTGCTGATGGTGGAGGACCCTCAGTCGCGCGGGGACTTCTGGCGGAGCCAGCCGTGGGTGGAGATTCCCGGTCCCGATCGCGTGCGCCCGGCGCGGTGGGCGGATCTGGATCGACCCGACGCGCTCGAGGGGTGCCGGATCGGGATCCCCCGGCTCTACACCTCCTCCGGGAGGGAGGGAGGCCTGCCGCTCGAGATGCACCCCGAGGTCGTCGAGCTCTGGGAGCGGGCGCGTGTGGTGCTAGTCGACTGCGGTGCAGAGGTCATGGAGGTCGACTTCCCAATCGTGGAGCGGTACGGATTCGACCCTGCTGCCCCCGACAGCCTCGTCGGCCGGGGCGTCGTGCCCGAACGTTTTCTGCATGAGGAGGTTCGCGATCTCACGGCCTGGGCGCTCGACGACTTTCTGCGAATGAACGGCGATCCGCGCTGCGGGCAGCTCGCCGACGCGGACGGCGAGTTGCTCTTCCCCGTACCTCCGGGCACGCTGCCCGACGATCTCGCGGCGTATGGCCCCGAATACGACTTCGATCTCGGGGAGTACGTCTCCCTCGCGCGTCGGGGGGTATCGCACTTCACGGAGCTCCCCTCGATCGGCGAGGGCCTCGCGGGGCTGGAGGCCGCTCGCCGGGAGGACCTCGACGAGTGGATGCGGGGCGAGGGGATCGACCTCCTCGTCTTCCCGGCGGCCGCCGACGGAGGCCGCGAGGATACGGAGCGCGATCCCGGGTCATACGACCACGGGTGGCGTGCGGGCGTGGGGATGTCGACCGGGGGGCTGGCGATCCGCCACTACGGGATCCCCACCGTCACCGTACCCATGGGCACCATGCGTACGAGCCGAATGCCGGTCGGGCTGACCTTCGCGGGTACGCCATACAGCGATTGCGACCTCATCGCGGGGCGGGAGCGTTCGAACGCCGAAGGCTCGGCAGGGAGGTTCCCCCGCGAACGCCGGCCCTTCGCCCACCCCGCCTCGTCGCCCAGGCGCCGGATCGCGGGTGCGCGGCACCGAGCCTTCGCCTTGCGGTGCAGACTGCCGGAGAGGGAACGGAGAAGCGCATCGAGGTGACTTCTGATGGCGTCCACGTAGAGCTCTCTACGTGGACGGGGAGAGCGTGGCGATCGGTACCTCCGCCGATGAGCGGGTATGGAGCATGGCGCACACCCTGGTCGGCCCGAGCGGCGATGGGGCCTGCGAACCTCATCGAATTGTGCATGCGGTGGCGACATCGAGCGGAACGGGTTCGGCCGCCGCATTCATCTTCATCGCTGGCGGCGCGAGCGCTGAAACATTCCGATCTATTATAGAGATCGACTGCACGTAATTTCGATATTTGGTTGTTGCGGGGTGCGTCGTCATCATGGACGTATCGCTCGGTGTTCGGGTCAATGTGGACCGATGCACCCGACCGGGTTGCTATGGGTGCACCTCGAATTCCAGGGCGATCCAGCGATGACCGTTCGGAGCTCGGCGGCGATGACGCACCGTGGGGAGCGATCGATGCCGACGCCCGGAGCAGCATATTCAAAGGAGAAAATGCGATGACAGAAGCAGCCGTGCCCGATCATGTGATCGAACTCGACGTCGAACGCTCGGTCCATACCGTTCGCGATGGCGGGCACAATCGCTGGCACTGCGACATTCCTCCGCTGGTGCGGATGAACCCGGGAGAGGTTCTGCAAGCGGACGTGCGCGACGCGAGCGACGCGCAGGTGTTCTTGAGCGAAGAGATCGACGTCATGGCCGCAACCGACCTCGACCTCATCCACCCGCTGACGGGCCCCGTCTACATCAACGGCGCGCAGCCCGGCGACCTCCTCGAGGTCGAGATCATGGAGATCGAGGTGGATACCAAGGGCTGGTCGAGCGTCTTCCACGGCGGAGGCGGGCTGATGGAGGAGCACGTCGCAGAGGACGCCGGATTCATCTGGGAGCGACGCGGCGACATCATCACTTCACAGGACCTTCCGGGGGTCGAGGTGAAATCCCGACCGTTCCTCGGAGTGATCGGCGTAGCGCCCTCCGAAGAGAGCCGCAGAGAGATCCTCCGGCAGGAGGAGCGGGTGCGCGCAGCCGGGGGCAGCGTGATGCCCCCCTCGCCGAGGTTCGCCTACCCCGACGACGAGTTCGTCGTCAGGGACGGGCTCAGGACCAATCCGGCGCGACCACTCGGCGGCAATCTCGACACCCGCGACCTCACCGCCGGGAGCAGGTTCTTCATCCGGGTTGACGTGCCCGGCGCACTGCTGTCGTTCGGCGACATGCACATGGCGCAGGGGGACGGTGAGTCGTTCGGCACGGCCATCGAGACCAGTGGGACCGTCACGCTCCGCTGCCACCTCCACAAGTCGGAGGCGCTGCCGTGGGTACCCGAGTACCCCGTGCTGCAGATCGACGGCCCGGTCGAGGGCCGATACGCCTCCACCTCGATCATCTGCTACGGCATGGCGTACGACGCCGACGGGAACATCTCACCGAAAGACACGAACCTCGCGACGCAGAACGCTCTGCTGGCGCTGGCGCGTTACCTCTCGGCGGTGCGCGGTTTGAACGACGCGCAGGCGAAGACCGTGATCAGCGTCGCGGGAGACCTCCGGATTCCCGTCATCGTCAACCCACCCACCCCCGTCGTCTCGGCCTCCCTCGAACTGACGACCGTGAGTCGGGACGCGCGCCACATCCTCCCATAGCTCCGGTGCTCGGCGGCCCGATCAGCGTCCATCTTGTTTGCCCCCTTTCGAGAGCGGAATCCTTATGTCAACGACCGACACCTCCCCTCAAGTGCATGAAGAGCACCTCCAGATCTGAATTGGCCTGGTTTGAGTTCCGACCGGTTTTCCTGTCAACCTGTCGGTGACAGAAGTTCCTCGGCCTCAGCATAGTAGGCCTGCTCGACCTCGATCGGGGTACGCATATCGAGCTCCCCGTGAAGGCGCTCATGGTTCCACCACCACACGTATTCGAGGGTCGCGAGTTCGACCTGCTCAACCGTCCGCCAGGGGCCCTGCTGTCGGATCAGTTCGGTCTTGTAGAGGTTGTTGACCGCCTCAGCCATGGCATTGTCAAAACTGTCGCCGACCGTCCCGGTCGAGGGCACGGCTCCGAGTTCCGCAATGCGATCCGTGATCGGCGTGATGGATCAGCCCATCGAGCCTGCCGCCCGATTGCCACGCAGCCATATCGAGTGCCTGCATCGGCAGAACCTCAGATTTCAGCGTCGCAGCGACATTCCAGCCCACGATTCTGCGCGAGTACACGTCAGTGACGAACGCGACATAGGCGAACCCAGACCAGGTGGCGACGTAGGTCACGTCGCACACCCAGAGCTTGCGCGGCCCGTCAGCGGCGAATCTCCGGTTGACGAGATCGGCAGGCAGTGCCGCCGTTTTGTTGGGGCGTGTGGTGAACACGCGCTTTGATTTCCGTACCCCGCGCACGCCGGCGAGCCGCATCAGACGCTCGGTCTGGTCGCGGCCGATCTTCCACCCCTAACGCTTCAGCAGGGCATGCATCTTCCGGCGCCCGTACACGCCATAGTACTTCGCGTGGAGCCGCCGGATCTCAGGGAGGAGCAACTCGTCGCGCAGCTGCCTGGCTGAGGCCGACCGGGCTTTCGCGGCCCGGTATCCGCGGGAGGTGAGGAACCCACGAACTGCCGCACGCAGCGTACGACAGAGGAACTCGACCCCGAAAC
>CAMFIY010000110.1 GCA_945952575.1 uncultured Leucobacter sp. | reverse complement strand
CCCCCATGATCGTGCGGAAGAAGTTGTTGAGCGCGATGCCGGTGATGATGCCGGGCAGGGCGATCGGCAGGATCACGAGCAGGTTCACGGCCTCGCGTCCGAAGAAGCTGAACCGCTGCAGCGCGAACGAGACGAGGGTGCCGAGGATCAGCGCCATGGCCGTCGCGATCACCGCGACCAGGATGCTGGTGCCGACCGCGTCGAGGGCGCCCTCGCTCTGGAACGCCCGCCCCCACCATTCGAGCGTGAAGCCGGGCGGCGGCCAGCTGAGCGAGGTGGAGGTCGAGAACGAGTTGAGCACCACCACGAAGAGCGGCAGGTAGACGACGACCAGGATGATCGCCGAGATCGTGCCGAGGGTGACGCGCGCCGCCTTGGAGAGTCGCATAGCAGGCCCCTAGAGGTTGTTCAGCGCCCCCGTGCGGCGCACGAGGAACAGGTAGGCGAAGATGATGAGGATCGGGATCAGGGCGATCGTCGCGGCCAGCGGCAGGTTGTTCGCCGCGCCCACGTTCGTGTAGACGAGGTTGCCGAGCATCTGATTCGTGCCGCCGACGATGTTGACCGTGATGTAGTCGCCCAGGGAGAGCGAGAAGCTGAAGATCGTGCCGGCGATGATCGCGGGCAGCGCGAGCGGGAGCACGACGAGGCCGATGGTGCGGAAGCTCTTCGCACCCAGGTCGCTGGACGCCTCGAGCATCGAATCGGGCACCCGTTCGAGCCCCGCCTGTATGGGCAGGATCACGTAGGGGAGCCAGAGGTAGGCGAGCGTGATCACGGTCGCGGCGTAGCCGTAGCCGGGGCTCTCGCCCCCGATCGGGGTGAGCAGCCAGGAGAGCAGGCCGTCCTTCGAGAGCACCGAGCGCCACGCGTAGGCCTTCACCAGATAGGAGGCCCAGAGCGGCAGCAGCACGAGCACGAGCATGATCCGCTTGGTACGCACCGACGCGACCTTGGCCATGAAGAACGCGATGGGCAGCGCGAGCGCCACGTCGATGACCGTGACGAGGGCCGCGATGCTCAACGTGCGCAGCGTCACCGCTCGATAGAGCGATCCCGTCGCCACTTCGACGAAGTTGTCGAAGGTGAGGTCGGTCTTGATCTCGCCCGTGAAGCTGTCGACCTGCCAGAAGGCGGTGACGAGCAGCAGCACGAGGGCGACGACGTAGACGAGGCCGAGCCAGAACATGGGCGCGGTCAGCAGCATCGTCAGTCGGAACCGGGGGTGCGCGTACAGGAACGACGAGAAGCGTCGGCCGATGCCGCCCCTGCTCGGGATGCGTGCCGCGGCCATCGTCGGTGCGGTGCTCATGTTCGGGATCCTCTCGAGGGAGAACGGGGGAGGGGAGGTGGGGGGCACCCGGGCGTCGAGACGGACTCGGCGACCGGGCGCCCCGCCGGGTGTCAGCCCTTGATCTCCTGCCAGGCCTTGGTCCAGGCGGCGTAGTCGATGCACTTGACATCGGTGCGGCCGTCGAGGCAGTCGGCGATCGGCGTGGTCCAGTAGTAGATCTTCTCGGCGTACGAGGCGTCACCGGCGTGGTAGGCCTCGCAGTCCTCGCGGAACTCGCAGGCCGCCTGGCTCGACGGCGCCTCGCCGAAGTAGCCGGTGGCTGCGGCGTTCGCCTCGGGGCTGGCGATGTAGTCGAGCCACGCGTATGCGCAGTTCGGGTTCTTCGCCTTCGACGCGATCATCCACGTGTCGCTCCAGCCGGTCGCGCCCTCTTCGGGCAGCACCGCTGCGACGGGAGCGCCCTCGCCCTCGAGCACGCCCTGGATCACCTGCCAGCTCGTGCTCACCACGGTGTCGCCGGACTGGAAGGCCTGCGCCAGCTTCAGGTAGTCGCTCCAGTACTCGCCGATGTGCGTGCGCTGATCCTTGAGCAGCGAGACGGCCGCGTCGAACTGCTTCTGATCGAGCGCGTACGGATCCTTGATCCCCAGCTCGGGGTTGTGGTTCATCAGGTAGAGCGCGGCGTCCGCGATGTAGATCGGGGAGTCGTACGCGCTGACCTTGCCCGAGTGCTGCCCGGCGTCGGTGAAGACCGCCGACCAGGAGGTGGGCGCTTCCTTGAACACGTCGGTGTTGTACTGGAGCAGGTTGGCGCCGTAGCCGTGGGGCACGCCGTAGGACTTGCCGTCGACCGAGTTCCAGGCTCGGTTCTTGAGGAAGTCGAAGATCCCGTCCCAGTTCTTGAGCAGGTCGGTGTTGACGGGGGTGACGGTGCCGGCGGCGATCAGTCGCAGCGAGGCGTCGCCCGATGCCGAGACGACATCGTAGTCGCCCGTCTTCATGAGGTTGAAGGCCTCGTCGGAGGTGCCGAACACCTTCGTCGTCACCTTGCAGCCGGTCTGCTCCTCGAAGGGGGTGACCCAGTCGACCTCGGGGTCGTTCGAGCCGTCCTCCACGTAACCGGGCCAGGCGAGGATCGAGATCTGACCCTCGGTCTCGCCGAGTTTCGTGGCCTCGGTCTTGCTTCCCTCGTTGCTGGACGAAGTGCCGCAGCCGGAGAGGACCAGGCTGAGCGTTGCCGCCACGGCGAGGCCGAAGGCGACGCGACGTTGCGTCGTTGTGCGCATCATGGGTGTACTCCTGTTGTTTCTTGTCGCCGACGCCGTGGTGGTGCCGGAGTCTGTGGGTGGTCGGTGGTTCGGGATCGGCGTGCGGCGTCAGCCGGCACGGGTGAGCGAGACGACGTCCTCGTCCCTCCATCGGACGCGGACGGCGTCGCCGCGGTCCTCGCCGGCGCGGCTGCCGGTGTTCGGCTCGAGCGCGCTGATGCGCTGCCCGCCCTGGAGGTCGATGACGATGCGGGTGGATCCGCCGAGGTAGATCCGCTCCGCGACGGTGCCGAGGGCGCTCCGCATCCCGGACCCGCCCTCCTCCGAGACCGGCGCGTTCCCGGCGGCGCTCACGATCAAGCGCTCGGGTCGGATCGAGTGCTCGCCCATGCGGCCGAGCAGCTGCTGCGATTGGGCGTCGTCGAAGAGGTTCGTGGTGCCGACGAAGTCGGCGACGAAGCGGGATCCCGGGCGCTCGTAGAGCTCCGCCGGCGTGCCGAGCTGTTCGATCCTGCCCTGGTTGAACACGGCAATGCGGTCGGAGAGGGTGAGCGCCTCCTCCTGATCGTGGGTGACGAAGATGAAGGTGATGCCGAGGTCGCGCTGGATCTGCTTGAGCTCGACCTGCATCTGCTCGCGGAGCTTCAGGTCGAGGGCGCCGAGCGGCTCGTCGAGGAGGAGGGCTGCGGGCTCGACGACGGTGGCGCGGGCGAGCGCGACGCGTTGCCGCTGGCCGCCGGAGAGCTGCGAGGGCATCCGCTCGGCGAGGTGGTCGAGGCGGACGCTCTCGAGCGCCTTCATGCTGCGCGCTCGGCGCTCGGCCTTGCGGACGCCGCGCACGCGCAGCCCGTAGCCCACGTTGTCGAGCACGTTCATGTGCGGGAACAGCGCGTAGTCCTGGAACACGGTGTTCACATTGCGATCGAAGGGAGCCTTCTTGGTGACGTCCTCGCCGAAGAGCTCCACGGTGCCCGAGGTGGGCTGCTCGAAGCCGGCGATGAGCCGGAGCACGGTGGTCTTGCCGGATCCCGAAGGCCCGAGCATCGAGAAGAACTCGCCCTGGGCGATCTCGAGGTCGAGCTGGTCGACGGCGGTGACGGAGCCGAACGATCGTGTGAGGCCGGTCAGCCGGATGGCCGGATGTGCCTGGGACATTGAACACTCCTTCGTGTGATCGATGAACTAATCATATGGTTTCAGATGTAAATCGCAAGCGGCTCGTGTTACGGTTGTGCAACGCATCGGCCGGGGCCTCGACGATCGGCCGATGAAGACCCGAGTAACGCCGCGATCCGACACGGGGAGGCACGCCGTGAACAGCCAGGCCCAGCCGACCTCGAGTCGGATGCGCACGGCCGCGTTCGCGCCGATCGGCGACGAGGGGCGCACCGAGCTGGTGGTCGCGCGCCTGGTCCAGGCGATATCGAGCGGGGCGCTGATCGAAGGCGAGCGCCTGCCCGCGGAGGCCGAGCTCGCACAGCTCTTCGGCGTCGCCGTCGTCACGGTGCGCGAGGCGCTGGAACGCCTTCGCGGGAGGGGCTTGATCGAGACCCGTCGTGGGCGCAGCGGAGGCAGTTTCGTCCATTCGGGGATCGGCGCGATCGAGGAGTTCAACGCGCGCGCCCTGATGCGCATGCCCCGCGTGGCCCTCGCCGACCTCGGCGTGCTCTACACGGTGATCACGAGCGCCTGCGCGGAATACGCCTGCCGCCGCGCCACGCCGGAGGAGCTCGACATCGTGCACCGCGTGCTGATCGACGCGCGCGAGCTGCCGGCGGGCCCCTGGCGGCGGCGGATCACCGATGTGCAGCTGGAACTCGCCGCTCTCAGCCAGTCGGTGCGGCTGACTTCGGAGCACGTCTCGGTGCAGACCGAGCTCACCCCGCTGCTCTCGCTGCAGGACGCCGATACGAGGCAGCGCCACCTCACGCACGACGCGCTCGTCGCGCAGGTCGACGCGATCAGCGACGGGGATCCGCTCGCCGCCCACGAGATCGTGCGGCGGAGCGTGCGCGAGGCCGTGACCTGGCTCGAGGTCTTCCGCGCCGAGCTGCTCGAGGCCTGCGATGCGCATGGGGACGGCGATATCGCCGCCGTGCTCGCGCGACGGGGTGCGCAGGGTGCAGAATGATTCCGCTGTGCAGGACGGTCTCGACGCTGAGACGAAGGGGACACCATGGGTGAGGAACCGAGGCGAGCGGGTACGACCGCGCTCGCGGATCGCGACGAGCGCGCGCACGCGCTGATCGATCTGATCGACGAGTTCTTCGACGGAGTCTTCGCTCCGCTCGAGGCCTGGCTGCCCGCGCTCGGCGAGGCGCTGGCCGCGCGGCTGCGGCAGGGTCCGCTGACCGGATCCGCCATCGTGGCGCTGACCGAGGCCGATGCGCACCGGATACTCGAGACGACGGAACGGCCGCTCTACGGCGCCGGGTACTGCGCGACCGCCGAGATGGTCAGCGAGGGCAACCCGCTCGCCTGGTGGCAGGGGCCGGAGCGCAGTCTGCTGGCCTCCTCCACGTTCGGACCGGGTCAGGCGGCGATCGACCTGCAGCGGCTCGAATGGTACCGGGTGCCCGCGGAGACCCACGAGCGGCACATCGCCGGCCCCTTCGTCGACTACCTCTGCTCGAACGAGATCACGCTCACCTCGGCGCTGCCGGTCATGCTCGACGGTCGCTTCGCCGGCGTCGTCTGCGCCGACGTACTGGTGGCCTCGATCGAGGATCTGCTGCTGCCGGAGGTGGCGAGGCTCGGCAGCGGATCGCTGATCAACGCCAACGGCCGCGTGATCGTCTCCTCGGATCCCGGACTGGAGACGGGGGATCGGCTGCCGGGTGCGGGGGCGGCCCCGGGGGATCGCACGACGCGTTCGCTCCGCTACCCGTTCGCCCTGGTCGTCTCCGGCTGAGCGTCCTCGTGCGCCGCCGGATCCGGGGCGTGGGCTCTTGAATCTCACAGCCACTCCCGGCCCGGGGCGACTAGGCTGGGTAGCCGTGCTGGAATCCCTGGAGCAATACTCGACGCTCGCGCTCTTCTCGGCCATGGCCGTCTATGCGATGGCGTTCGTCTTCTACGCCGTCGATCTCGCGAATCGCAGCGGCGATGCCGCGCTGAGGCTCGCGAACGCCTCCGAGGAAGCCGGTCGGACGGCGGAGGCCGCGCTCGGCTCGGCGTCGGGCGGATCCGTCGCCACGCTGACCCGCACGGCCTCGCCGGCGAAGTCGGCCGGAACCGGCTCCGAGATGGGCCGGGCGCCACGGAGCCGGGCCTTGCGGATCGGCTTCTCGCTCACCGTTCTCGGTTTCCTGCTGCACCTCGCCGCCGACATCATGCGCGGGATCGGCGCGGGCCGTGTGCCCTTCGCCAACATGTACGAGTTCGCGCTGACTGCGACGCTCGCGATCGTGCTGATCTTCCTGCTCGTGCAGTTCTTCGTCGATCTGCGCTTCCTCGGCGTCCTCATCACGGGCATGACCGTGCTCTTCCTCGGCATCGCGAAGCTCAACTTCTACGTCGCGATCGTCCCGCTCCCACCGGCGCTCGACTCGTACTGGCTCGTGATCCACATCCTCGTCGCGGTGCTCGCGGTCGGCTTCCTCACCCTCTCCTTCGGCCTCTCGGTGCTGCAGCTCGCCCAGACCAGGCGCGACAGTCTGATGGCGGCGGGGGAACCGGGTGCGCTGAGCTTCCTCTCCGGCTTCCCGAACGCGGTGCGGCTCGAGGATCTCGCCTACCGCATGGCGATCATCGGCTTCGTGTTCTGGAGCTTCACTCTCATCGCCGGATCCATCTGGGCCGAGGCCGCGTGGAGCCGCTACTGGGGCTGGGACACGAAAGAGGTCTGGACCTTCGTGATCTGGGTGCTCTACGCCGGTTACATCCACGCCCGCGCGACGCGCGGCTGGCGCGGCACCCGCTCCGCGTGGCTGTCGATCATCGCCTACACCGCGGTGATCTTCAACTTCACCATCGTGAATGTCTTCTTCAAGGGATTGCACGCCTACTCCGGCCTGTGAGCCGAGTCCGAGCCGCGCGCCCGGCTCGGAGTCAGCGCGCGTCGGCGGATCGCCGCTCGGCCGCATCGTCGGCCCGCTGCCGCTCCGCGCTGTTCTCGACGACGAAGTTGGTCATCTCCGGCAGATAGCGCTCGTCCGCGGTCTCGATGACGGTGCCGAACTCGTCGTAGCAGAGGCGGCGCACGCGCAGCACGGGCGCCCCCGGGTGCAGGCCGAGCATCTCGACCTCGAGCGGAGTCGCTGCGGTCGCGTCGATCTGGTGGCGAGCGCGCGCCGCCCAGATCCCGGCGCCGCCGAGGATCTGGTGCACGCTCCTCGTCTCCAGATCCGCAGCCAGCAGATGGGCGCCGACCGCCGTCGGGAAGGTCGAGCGCTCGAGCATGGCGGGCTTGCCGTCGAGCAGGCGCAGCCGGATGATCTCGACGACGGGGGAGAGCGGCGGGACCCGGAGCTCGGCGGCCACCTGTTCGCTCGCCGGGCGCCGTCCGGCGCCGACCACGCGCTGCCCGGGTGCGAGCCCGATCGCGTTGGCCCACTCGGTGAACGAGCGGAAGATGTCGAAGTGCTGCGTCGGCGCGGTGCGCTGCACGCGAGGCGGCGTGCCGCGACCCCCGTAGATGATCCCGTCCGCCCGCAGTGCGGCCAGGGCCTGGCGCACGGGGCCGCGCGGGACGCCGAACTCGGCGATCAGCGACTTCTCGCTCGGCACCTTCTTGCCCGCCGGCCACTCGCCCGCCCGGATACGGCGCAGCATGGTCTCATAGAGCTGCGCGTGCTGCGGCGCGGTGTCTGACATGCCGCCCAGATTACAAATCCGGGTTACCCGGAAGGCGCCCACCGTCTGACCGGCGGGTGAACAACGGGTGAATCAGTCGTGCCCGGGCTCTCCGTCCGCGGCCTGACCGCCCGCGGGCCCGGTGCCGGCGTTCGCGTGCCTCGCGCAGCGGTGCGCCGGGCTCTCGGGCAGGTCGACCGAGGTGTTGTTGAAGCGGTGCAGCGACACCCGCAGCGCCTCCAGCTCCTCGTCGCTCCATCCCGCGAACCGGCGCCCGTACTCCGTGGCGTTGCGGTGCCGCAGCTGCTCGAACATGCTCTGCGCCTGCTCGCTCCCCGTGAGGAGGATCACGCGGCGATCCTCCTCGCTCGGCGTCGCATCGATCAGCGCGAGATCCCGCAGCTTCGTGACCTGCCGGCTCACCAGCGCCTTGTCCATGTCGAGCATCTGGCCCAGCTCGGTGGCGGTGACCGGACCCTTGCGCAGGATCACCTGCAGCACCATCATGCCGACGCCGCGCAGCTCCGGGTGGATCTCCTCGGCGAACCGCGCCCAACGGGATCGGGCGAACGCGAACACCTCGGCGAACTCCGTGGCGATGTCGGAGATCAGCTCGCGCTCGGTCGCGCCGCCCTGCTCGGCTTGCATGGTCACGAGACTACTCGGTGGACGCGACCACGGGCACCGGGCCCGTGCGCGGTTTCTCCACGCGTCGCTCGGCGTTGCTCTTCGTGCCCAGAGGGATGTTGGGCAGGAAGATGATCGCCAGGATCGCGATGATCGCCACGGGCGAGGCGTAGAGGAACACGTCGCCGATGCCGTGCCCGTAGGCGGACTCCACGATGGTGCGCACCGCGGGGCTGAGATCCGCGGGCTTGGGCATGGTGCCGCTCTGCAGCAGCTTCAGATCCCCGAGGATCGCGGGATCCGGGTTCTGCTGCATCTTCGCGACCAGCTGACCCATCGGATCCTTCAGGTAGTCGGCGATCCGGTGGGTGAGGATCGCGCCCATCGCCGACATGCCGGCGGTGCCGCCGATCGTGCGGAAGAAGGTGACCGCGGAGGTCGCGGTGCCGATCTGGGTGGGCGAGACCGTGTTCTGCACCACGAGCACGAGGTTCTGCATGCACATGCCGACGCCCGCTCCGAGCACGAAC
>CAMFIY010000109.1 GCA_945952575.1 uncultured Leucobacter sp. | reverse complement strand
ACACGCGTAAGATCGTCGGCAGCGTCAGATGTGTATAAGAGACAGGGTCGTAGGTCTCCGGCTGGCCGAAGACCCGTCCGACCCAGGTTCCGATGTCGACGTTCTCGAGCGTCACATCAGCGCCGGCCTCCCGCAGCGCCTCCTCGAGGTAGACGTTGCCGGCGCCGGCCGAGCCGACGACCTGCGCGCCGAGCAGGCGGATCTTGACGCCCTTCAGCACCTTCGCGGCCGCGGCGGCGTCCGTCTCCGTCAGCTGCGGGCGCGGAGGCGTAGTGGCGCACTCGGTCGCCTGCGACCCGAACGTGTCCGTCAGCTCGCCGGTGCCATCGGTCGTGGTCTGGTCGAAGGCGTTGCGATCCAGAACCTGAGCGACCGCCTCGCGCTTGGCCGCGTCCGAGAAGACCGCACCCTGACGCTCGTTGAAGACCAGGTAGAAGTTGCCGAACGGGTTGCTCACCAGCTGCGAGTCCTCGAAGCGCGAGCGCGAGTCCGGCATGACGCGGGCAAGGTCGAGCTGACCGCTCAGCACCTGGTTCGCCGAAGCGGAGGGATCCTTCACCACCGTGTACACGAGCGTCTTCGGGATCTCGCCATCGATCTTGGTCGTCCACTCGGGCCAGGTCGTGTATTCGTCACGGAGCCGGTAGGTGTAGCGAACCCCCGGCTCGGCCTTCTCCAGCACATACGGACCGGATTCCGCACCGGTGACGCTGCCGGTGTTGAGGCCGTCGAGATCCGCGAGGCCCGCGGGGCAGACGATGCCCGTGCTCGCGACCGTCAGCCCGGCGAGCATGTCGCCCCACGGTGCTTCCGGCTTGATGGTGACGGTGCCGGCGGCATCATCCGAGGCGATGGCGGGCTTGAGCCCGCCGAAGGTGTCCGCGACGCTCGCAGGGCTGGAGTTCTTCACGAAGGCCTCCAGCGAATCCGCCACGATCTTCGGGGTGATGGCCGTGCCATCGGAACAGGTCGCCCCATCCCGGATGGTGAAGACCTGCTGACTCGCGTCGCCCTTCCAAGAAGCCGCGAGACCCGGCACCAGGCCGTCGGCGTCGCGGCGGACCAGTGTGTCGTAACTCAGGCGGGCCGTCTGGTAGTCGGGAAGCGCCAGCGCCTTGAAGGGGCTCAGCGACTGCGGGGTGTCGAACCCGACGCGGACGGTCGTGGTCTCGGCGGTCGGGCTGCCCTCGCTCCCGCCCCCCGGCGTGCATCCGGCGAGAGCCGAGACACCCAGTGCGGCGATGGCGAGACCAGCTACGGCGTTGGTCAGTTTCACAGGCGTGACCTTTCGTTGAGGTTGGTGGACGGAGTTCTCGAGGAATGAGTTGGCGGCGATCAGGCCGCGGGGGTGGCGACGGCCACTCGCGGCGCTCGCCGTTCGTATGCGCGACCGGCGGCGAGGATGGTCGCCTCGTCGTACTTCCGACCGACGATCTGGATGCCGTTGGGCAGGGCGAGCGACGGAAGTCCCAGCAGGTTGACCCACGGCACGCAGCGCATTCTGTCGAAGAGCGCGATCGAGGCCGCTCTTCCGATGTGATCGTCGAAGCCGAGCTCTGGCGCGGCCATGCCCGCGATGGGCGCGAGCACCAGTTGATAGCGCTCCATCACTGCGGCGACGGTCATCTGGATGCTGCTCCTCTCGACCATGGCCTGCAGATAAGCGGCCACATCACCGCCGAGCTCGTAGGCGCCGAACATATCCTCGATGTGGACGCGCTCGCTGTCGATGACGAGATGCCCGACGGCCGGCAGCGTACGGTGGATGAGTTCGGTCCCGACGATCTCGGCCCAGACCTCCGGAGCTCGCCGGAGGTCCGGGAGCACGCGCTCTTCGACGAGGTAGCCCTCGGCCCGGAGCATCTCGATCGTGGCATCGAGTTGCTCCTCGACACCCGGCTCGAGGACGGCGCCCGTCTCGTGGCGGAGCACGGCCACCCGCGGCCCGTCGACCGGCACCGGAGTCCCGAGCGGTGAGCTCGTCGGATCGCGCCGGTCGACTCCGATCATCGCTTGGAACGCCAGTTCGATGTCCGCCACGGTCCGAGCGATTTGTCCGAGCTGGGTCATCAGCTCCATCGGCGCAGTGCGAGGTCCGATCTCATTCGGGTTGACGTCCAGCACCCGTCCCGGGCCGGTACGGAATCCGTAGACTCCGCACCAACTCGCGGGTACGCGGATCGAACCGCCCAGATCGCCGCCCAGGCCGATCGTCGCGAATCCCGCGGCGACGTTGGCGGCGTCGCCGCCCGAGGAGCCTCCAGCCGTTCGGCTGAGGTCCCGGGGGTTCCTCACCGTGCCGTAGAGGCCGCTGACCGAGTTCCAGCGAATGCAGAGATCCGGGATGCCGGCGTGGCCGATCACCAGCCCCCCGGCGGCGCGGAGACGAGCGGTGACGACGTCGTCCTGCTCGTCGACCACATCCGCATTCGCCGGCAGCCCATCGGTGCGGTGCAGTCCGGAGACCGAGTACGAATCCTTGATGGAGAGCGGGACCCCGTCGAGCGGCCCGACGATGCGGGCACCGCGCTCCCGGTCGGCGGCGCGAGCCTCGGCGAGCACCTCGTCTGCGCGGACCTCGACGAAGCTGTTCGTCAGCGGGTTGAGCTCGGCGATCCGATCGAGATGATCGTGAACGATCTCTTCTCGGGTGGCTGCGCCTTCACGGATCCGAGCCTGGATCTCGGAAGCGGTGAGTTCGGTGCTCTCGTGCGCCATGCTGCGGTCTCCTTTGACGAAGCGCCGGCCGCCGCTGCGGCCAGTCGTGCTCGCGGTCTCCGCGCGCCGCCAGGCGTCCGCCGCGGGACCACGACCTCGGTGTTGTCGTTCGACCCAGTGTGCGGTGCACCGGCAAAAGAGGAGTTTGATTTCCTATTGAATGAGAAAGAATCTTCCCTTGCGCTTCGAATCGTGATGCGGGCGCGAACGGATCCGGCCCTCTCCCCCGTTTCGGGGACTCACCACCGAGACGTGCGCAGATCCGCCTCGATACGGGTGGCGGCGTCGCGCAGAGCCATCAGCGCGGACTCGATCGGCGCCTCTCGGGGCAGAACGGCCGAGAGCGCGGCGATGACGACGCCATCTCCGCGGATAGGCACGGCGACGCCGGTTGCGACCGCCTCGATCGAACCAGGAGCGATGACGTATCCGGCCCGGTACGCGTTCGCCAGGATCCGGCGCAGCACCTCGGGATCCGTCACCGTCATGGGCCCGACGGCTTGCAGCGGCTGCGCGAGCACTCGCTCCCTCACCTCCGGTTCCGCGTGCGCGAGGAGCATCTGGCCCGAAGACGATGCGTGGACCGGCAGTCGACCGGCCACCCTCGCGAGGTTCGAGACCGCATCCGGATGCGAGAGACGCTCGAGGAACAGCACCTCATCCTGTTCCAGCACGGCGAGCTGGGTGTGCTCCCGCAGCAGCGCCTGCACCCGTTCCATATGCGGCTGCGCCACCTGCCGCAGCCGGAGTGCAGTCGATCCGCGCAGTGCGAGCTCCCAGAGGCGCATCCCCAGGCGGACCCGACCCTCGCCGTCACGTTCGAGCACACCTGCGTGCACGAGGTCCTCGACCAGTCTGTGCGCCGTCGAGCTCGGCAGCCCCGCCCGCCTGCCGATCTCGCTCGCGGTCTGGGCGGTGCGCTCGACCCCGAAGGTGTCGAGCACCCGGACCACCCTCGCGATCATCGACTCGCCGGTGCGTGAATTCGCCATGCTGTCACCCTGCCACAGTCCCGCTGCTCGCTCGTCCGGGCCGATCCCGGCGGCGCGCAAACTGCTTTCCCATTCAACAAGAATAATTCGCACTCCGATGATCGGCGCTGCACACTGGGTCACGCAGAGCAGTCCCGGCCGAAGGAGCCCCATGACCACCGAACGCACCCGCGTCGCGATCGTCGGTGCCGGCCCCGCCGGCCTCGTCCTCTCGCACCTGCTCGCCGAGGAGGGCATCGAGAGCGTGATCCTCGATTCGCGCAGCCGCGAGGAGATCGAAGGCACCATCCGCGCCGGCATCCTCGAGCAGGGTGCGGCGGAGCTCCTCGCCACGATCGGCGGCACCAGCCGGGTGCACACGACCGGCGAGCGTCATGAGGGCATCGGACTGCACTTCGCCTCGCCCGCCGGCGACGGAGAGGCTCACCGCATCGACTTCCAGGCGCTCACCGGGCGCAGCGTCTGGCTCTACCCGCAGCACGAGGTGCTCATCGACCTCATCGCCGCCCGCCTGGGCGCGGGGCAGGATCTGCGTTTCGGCACGACCGTCGATCGGGTCGAGGGCGTCGAGACCGATCGGCCGCGGGTGCTCGGCACCACCGCCGAGGGCGAGCCGTTCGAGCTCGAGGCCGAGTTCGTGGTCGGTGCGGACGGCTCGCGCAGCGCGGTCCGGCCGGCGGTGACCGGCCCGTCGCGCGAGGGCGGCTACTTCCGCGAGTATCCCTTCGCCTGGTTCGGGATCCTCTGCGAGGCGCCGCCGAGTTCGGCCGAGCTGATCTACAGCAACTCTCCGCACGGCTTCGCGCTGATCAGCCAGCGCAGCCCGACCGTGCAGCGCATGTACTTCCAGTGCGATCCGCACGACGATCCGCACGCGATCAGCGAGGCCGAGATCTGGGACGTCCTCCAGTCGCGCACACCCGGCGTCGAGTTGCGCGAAGGGCCGATCTTCCAGCGCGACGTGCTGCGCTTCCGCAGTTTCGTCTCCCACGAGCTGCGGCGCGGACGTGCCGCCCTGGTCGGCGACGCCGCCCACACCGTGCCGCCCACGGGCGCCAAGGGCATGAACCTCGCCATCGCCGACGTGATCCTGCTCAGCCGGGCCCTGAGCGAGCTGCTCCTCGGAGCGAACGGTGGCAGCGAGCGCGGCATCGACGCCTATGCCGCAGCGGCATCGCAGCGGATCTGGAACGCCCAGCACTTCTCCTGGTGGATGACGAGTCTGCTCCACCTCACCCCCGATGCGAGTGATTTCGACCGGCTGCGCCAGCTCGGCGAGTTGCGCAGCGTCGTCGAGAGCGAGGCCGGGAGCCGTTACCTGGCCGAGGCGTACACGGGCTGGCCGTATCGAACCGAGCTCTGACCGCCATCGGCACGATGTCCGCGGCGACCCGTCGCATCGCATAGAGTTCCATCCGTGACGCCTGCGACCGCCCCGACCGCCCGATCCGCCCGCTCGTGGGTGCCGCTCCTCATCGCGACCTGCCTGGTCGCCGCGAATATGCGGATGACCATCACCGGTGTCGGTTCGCTGCTGGAGGAGATCGCGGACGATCGCGGCGTGCCGACCGCGGCGCTCGGCGCTCTCGGATCCGTGCCGCTCGCCGCCTGGGCGCTGGTCTCGCCGCTCGGGCACTGGCTCAGCGCGCGCATCGGGATGTCGAACGGGGTGTCGCTCGCCCTCGTCGTCCTGGCCGGCGGCACCGTGTGGCGATCGCTGCCCGGCAGTCCGCTCAACCTCTGGATCGGCACCGCGTTCATCGGCGCAGGGCTCGCCATCGCCAACGTCCTGATGCCGGCGAGCATCAAACGCGACTTCCCCGGACACGTGCCCGCTGTCATGGGCGTCTACACGGCACTGCTCAGCGGCGTGGGCGCCGTCGCCGCCGGCGTGGTGGTGCCGCTCTCCGCCGTGCGGACTCCGTCGGGCGGAGCCTTCGGCTGGGAGGGTGCGCTGCTGCTGACGGGCGCACTCCTGCCGATCGCGCTCGTGGCCTGGGTCTGGGTCCGATGGGGCGAGGGCCGGGGTCCGGAGACCGGAACGGCTCGGATGCCGACGGCGTCTCAGGCGGTGGCGGATGCGAGCGGCGGGCGGAGCGCCGGGCGCCGTATCTGGGGCGATGGCCTCGCGTGGCTCGTCTCCCTCTACATGGGTTCCCAATCCATGCTCTACTACGCCATGGCGACCTGGCTCGCGCCCTATCTGATCTCACTCGGCCATTCGCACGAAGCGGCCGGCTTCGGCCTCATGGTGTTCCAGCTGGTCGGGATCGCCGGGTCCCTGCTGACGCCGGTGTTCCTGCGCGGCAGGTGGAAGCGCTGGGTGCCGGCCGCGGTGCCCGTCGTCGGGGCGATCGGCTGGGTCGGGATGCTGCTCGCTCCGACGGTGATGCCGGTCTGGCTGGTGGTCGGCGGGCTCGCCGGAGGCGCGCAGCTCGCCGTCTCGCTCACGCTGATGGCCGAGCGGGCCCGGACGGGCGAGGTCGCGGCAGCGCTCTCGGGCATGGCGCAGTCGGTCGGCTATGCGGTCGCCGCGCTCGGTCCGGCGCTCTTCGGACTCTTCCTCGGCCTGACCGGCGATTGGACGCTCTCGTTCCTTTTCGTCTGCGCCGCCGCAGCCGTCCAGTGCGTCGTGGGCCTTGCCGTGCGTCGCGAGCGCTTCGTCCTCGAGCACCGCTGACCCGTGGCCGGAATGCGCTCCTAGACCGCCCGCAGCACCACCGCGCTGCCCTGGCCGCCGCCGCCGCAGATGCCGATCGCGCCGAGCGCGCCCGGGCCCGCCTCTGCGAGCTGGCGGGCGAGCGTGCCGACGATCCTCGCACCCGATGCGCCGATCGGGTGGCCGAGCGCGATCGCCCCGCCGTGCCGATTCACGATCTCCGGGTCGATCCCGAGCTCGCGGGTCGACTGCAGGCCGACCGCCGCGAACGACTCGTTGATCTCGACCGCAGCGAGATCCGCCGCCGTCGCCCCGCCCGCGACCTTGGCCAGCGCCGCGGCGATCGCGCGCGACGGCTGCGAGTGCAGCTGCGTGTCCGGGCCCGCCACGAACGCGGTCGCCTCGACCCGTGCGATGGGCGTGATGCCCAGCCGAGCCGCGGCGGCTTCGCCGACCAGCACGAGCGCGGCGGCGCCGTCCGTGATCTGGGACGCATTGCCCGCGGTGATCGTGCCGTCGGCGGAGAATGCGGGGCGCAGCCCTGCGAGGGTCTCGACCGTCGTGTCGGCGCGTACGCCGTCGTCCGACGCCACCACCGTGTCGCCGCGCCGCGAGGCCACGGTGAACGGTTCGATCTCACCGGCGAAGAACTCGGCGGAGGCCGCGGCCCGCTGGTGCGAGACCGCCGCGAAGGCGTCCTGGTCCTCTCGGGTCAGGGCGAGCAGGGTGTTGCCCTGCTCGGTCAACGCGCCCATCGCGACCTGGTCGAAGGCATCGCTGAGCCCGTCGTGGTCGACCGTGTCGATCAGCTGCGCGGCGCCGTACTTGGTGCCGGCGCGCAGCGGGATCACGTGCGGGGCGAGCGACATCGACTCCTGCCCGACCGCGAGGACCACCTCCGCCTCGCCCGAGGCGATCAGGCGCACGGCCTGCGAGACCGCTTCGGCGCCCGAGAGGCAGACCGCGTTCAGCGTGATCGCCGGCACGTTCATCGGGATGCCGGCGCCGACCGCGGTCTGGCGCGCCGGGTTTTGCCCGGCCCCCGCCTGCAGCACCTGCCCGACGACGACCTGGTCGACCTGATCCGGCGCGACCCCGGCGCGAGCGAGCGCCGCCTTCGCGGCGTGCGCGCCGAGCACAGTGGCCGGCTGTGCGGCGAGCTGGCCGGTGAAACGGGTGAACGGGGTGCGGGCATAGCCGGCGATGAATGCGGCGGTCATGATGCGGGTCTCCTCGAAATCGGCGGGGTAACTCGGAATCGAACTCTTCGAGATCGAGCGTGTCTATGGGTCGATCTCCTCGAGGTCGACCGTGAACTCGGCGCCGGTGAGCGCGCGGATCTCCTCTACATTCTCCCCCGACGCGAGGCGCCGGAGCACCAGCTCCCCATCGCGGACGTCGAATACGGCCCGGTCGGTGACGATCCGATCGACGACGCCGGCACCGGTCAGCGGCAGCGAGCACCGCGCGACCACCTTCGGGCTGCCGTCCTTCGCGATGTGCTCGGTCAGCACGATCACCCGCGGCGTCCCGGCGACGAGATCCATCGCGCCACCCATGCCCTTGACGAGCTTGCCCGGGATCTGCCAATTCGCGAGATCGCCGTTGCCCGCGACCTCCATCGCACCGAGGATCGCGGTCTGCACGTGGCCGCCGCGGATCATCCCGAACGAGGTCGCCGAGTCGAAGATCGAGGCGCCCGGCACGAGCGTGACGGTCTGCTTGCCCGCGTTGATCAGGTCGGCGTCCTCTTCGCCGGCGAACGGGAACGGACCCATTCCGAGGATCCCGTTCTCGCTCTGCAGCTTCACCGTGACACCATCGGGCAGGTGATTGGCGACAAGCGTCGGGATCCCGATGCCCAGGTTCACGTACTGGCCGTCCTCGAGCTCGGCCGCGGCGATCGCGGCCATCTCATCACGCGTCCACACGGCCGGCCTCCTCGCCCTCGCGAAGGTGAGCACCGGCACCGTCGCGCCTTCGAGTGGTGACTTGCTCGATGTCCTTCGCCGGATCCTCGACCCGCACCAGCCGCTGCACGAACACGCCGGGAGTGTCGACCCGCTCGGGATCGAGGTAGTCCGCGGAGAGCTCCTCGACCTCGGCCACCGTGACCCGGCCCGCCATCGCGGCGAGCGGATTGAAGTTGCGCGCGGTGAGCCGGTAGCGCAGGTTGCCCTCGACGTCGCCGACGTG
>CAMFIY010000108.1 GCA_945952575.1 uncultured Leucobacter sp. | reverse complement strand
TTCATATCGTTACCTCCATTGGTGAATCACTGTTTCGGCTTGGGATGATCGATCGGGAGCCCGCCGGGTCGGTTCCCGGAGCCCGTGAGCTTGAACGTCGAGCGGGGCAGCTCGTAGGTGAGCTCGCGGATGACAGACGCGGCTTCGCCCTTCGAGAGCCGATGCTCGACGACGAGCTGCGACAGGAAGGCGCAGTCGAGCCGACGCGCCATGTCGTGTCGCGAGGGTATCGAGCAGAGCGCACGCGTGTCGTCGATGAACCCGGACTGCTTGCCGAACCCGACGATCGCCGTGACGGCCGAACGATATCGCAGGATGGCTTCCGGCTCGTCGAGGAACCACCACGGCGCACCGACGTACACGCCCGGATAGAAGCCGGCGAGCGGCGCGATCTCGCGCGCCCATGCGCTCTCGTCCAGAGTGAAGAGCACGAGGCGGAGCCCGGGGTCTTCGCCGAGCTCGCCCAGCAGCGGGCGCAGCCCCTCGGCGAAGCCGGTCGTCAGCGGGATGTCGCAGCCGCGATCCGGGCCGAACTGCTCGTACAGGGTCCGGTCGTAGTCGCGCAGCGAGCCGACGTGCAGCGTGATGACCAGTCCGTCGCGCTGGGACTGCCGCGCGATCTCGGTGACCATGCCGGCACGGAACAGCTTCGCCTCGGCCGCGGTCGCCTCGCCCGCTCTCGCACGCTCGTACAGGGCGGCCAACTGCTCCGGGTGAAGGACCGCCGTGTCGGCGTCGATCAGCGCGCAGTCGATCGATACCGCGCCGTGCCGGGAGAAGTAGGCGCGCCGATCCGCGATCGCCGCGAGATACGACGCGAAGGTGTCGTCGCGCCCGGTCGCTTCCAGCAGCGCGGAGACGTTGCCCGGCCAGCTCGCGTGCGCGGGATCGATGTAGGCCTCGATGCGGAGGGTCGGGATCACGTCCGTGCCGAACGAGGCGTCGCGCCTCAGCGTCGCATGGTGGGCGAGATCCGAGAGCGGGTCGTCGGTCGTCGCGAGCGTCTCGATGTTGAAGGACTCGAGCAGCGCGCGCGGCCGGTACGCGGGATCGCCCAGCCGCTCGTCGATGTGATCGTAGAGCGTCTCCGCGTTCGAGGCGCTCGGAAGCTGCTCGACCTCGAAAACGTTGGGCAGCACGTCCTCGAGCCAGTACTTCATCGGCGTCCCGGCGAAGCGCGCCCACTGCTCGCACAGGACCCGCCAGGCCTGCCGGGCCTGCGCCTCGGCGAGCGGCTCCGCACCGACCCCCAGCTCGGCGAGCGGCACGCCGTGGGCGTGCAGGAGCCGGGTCACGTAGTGGTCCGGGGTGATGAAGAGCTCCGCCGGATTGTTGAACGGACGGTCCTCCGCGAGCAGAGCGGCCGGAACGTGACCGTGCGGGGAGATGATCGGCAGACCCGCCACCTGCTCGTAGAGCTCGCGGGCGATTCCCCGGCGCTCCGGCTCCGCCGGCAGGAGCCGATCGGGGTGCCTGCCCGGGAGGTTCGCTCGTGATGTGACGTGCATGAAGGCCATTCTTCTGAGGGCGCGCGCACCCTGGCAACAAGTTGCCAAGGTTTGCCAACCCGCCGAACGCAGTGGGTGCCTGCAGCTGCGATCCCACCGTGAGTCGCCCGGAATCTCCGCCGCTCCCCGGCGGTTCATCGGGCCGCTCACCAGCTTTCCGGCATCCAGTACTATGCACCGTATGGCGCGCCGCGAAGAGGAATCCGAGCGCTCGGTCACGATCTACGACGTGGCGCGAGCGGCGGGCGTGGCCCCCTCGACGGTCTCACGTGCACTGGCCCGACCCGGTCGTGTCAGCGTGGCCACCGTCGCCCGGGTCCGCGAGGCGGCACAGCGGCTCGGATATCAGCGGAACCGGGCCCTCCCGGATGCGGGCGGGCAGTCGCAGCTCCTGGCGATGATCGTCAGCGACATCAGGAATCCGGTGTTCACCGACCTCGTCCGCGGCGCGGACACCGCGGCCGAGGCCGCCGGCTACACCCTCCTCGTCTTCGACTCCCGCGAGAGCATGGCGCGCGAGCGCGCGTTCGAGCGGTATCTGGGCGCCGTCGACGGGGTGCTGCTGACCAGCCCGCGCCTCCCCGCGACCGGCATCCAGATGCTCGCGAAGCAGCGTCCGGTGGTGGTGCTCAACCGGGTTGTCGGCGATCTTCCCTGCGTGCTCACGGACTCCGCGGAGGGCGCCCGATACGCCGTCGAGCATCTGCATGCGCTGGGGCACACCGACGTCACCTACATCGCCGGCCCTGCGGCCTCCTGGAACGACGGCATGCGCTGGAGAGGCGTGCAGCAATCCGCGAAGGAGCTGTCGATGCGAGCCGGGCGGGTCGGTTCCGCCGTGCCCACCGTCGAGGGCGGATTCCGCGCCGCCGAGCTCTGGGCCGCGAATCCCACCACCGCGGTCATCGCCTTCAACGACGTGGTGGCGATCGGCTTCGTCGTCGGCCTGCGGGCGCTCGGGCTGGAGGTCCCGCGCGATGTCAGCGTGGTGGGATTCGACAACTCTCAGCTGGGTGCACTGACCACCCCGCCGCTGACATCGGTCGCCTCGCCGCTGCGCGACCAGGGCGCCACGGCGACGAACATGCTGATCTCGGTATTGAGAGGCAGATCCGTCCCGACGGAACCGACACTGCTCCCGGCGCGGCTGATGCAGCGCGAGTCGACCGGCTCGAGCTCGGGATCCGCCCGGCTCCGCTCGGCGCTGGCCGAGAACGGCTGAGCGGTCAGCTCGGTCCGACCACGCGGCTGCCGTGCGCCGGCCCGGTCGCGGAGATCGCCTGGATGCCCGCTCGCGAGAACGCGCTCTGCAGCTCGGCCGAGGCCAGCGCATTCGGCACGAGGAACGCGCAGGTCGGGCCTGATCCGGAGACGATGCCGGCGAGGGCTCCGTGCGACTCCCCCATCTCGAGCACCCCGGCCAGCCCGGGCATCAGCTTCAACGCCGCGGCCTGAAGGTCGTTGTGCATCGCCTCGGCCAGCGCCTCGCGATCGCCCGCACGCACCGCCTGCAGCGCCGCAGCGTCGACCGCGACGTTCTCGCAGGTCTCCGGCAGATCACTCGCATGCCGCACTCGATGCCGGTCCAGTTCCGCGTACACCTCCGGCGTGGAGAGCCCGCCCTCCGAGAGCGCGAGCACCCAGTGGAATTCGCCCTTCGCGAGCGCCTGGCTGAGCTGATCCCCGCGCCCCGTCCCGACCGCGGTGCCGCCCTCGAGCGCGAACGGGACATCGGCGCCCAGCCGAGCGGCGAGCGGCAGCAGCCCGGAGCGGCCGAGGCCGGTCCCCCAGAGCTCGTCGCAGGCCAGCAGCGTCGCCGCAGCGTCTGCGGATCCTCCGCCCATGCCCCCGGCGATCGGCACCCGCTTGTGCACCGTCAGCACGACGCCGCCGCGGTGCCCGGTCTCCTCGGCGAGCAGCGCCGCGGCGCGCACGCAGAGATTCCTGCCGTCGAGCGGGAGTCCGGAGGAGTCGATCGGTCCGGTGAACGCGAGCGAGACCGCTCCGGCGCCGCTCGCGGTCTCGGTCGCCGTCACTTCCTCGTAGAGCGAGAGCGCCTGATAGAGCGAGGCGACCTCGTGGTAGCCGTCCGGCTGCCGCGCGCCGACGCGGAAGAAGAGGTTGATCTTGCCCGGAGCCCGGACCGTCACCGATCGCTGGGCACGAGTCGAAGCCATGCCCTCAACGCTACAGTGGCGGGTCTGCCGACCGCCACTCAGCGTGTCACATGCGCGCGAGCGACGGCGAGGAACGCCTCCACTCCGAGCTGCTCGGCGCGCACCGTCGGATCGACCCCCGCGACTTCCAGCGTGTCGACGACGCTGTCGAGATCGCCGAGCACCGGCTGCAGCGACTGGCGCAGCATCTTCCGTCGCTGCGCGAAGGCGGCGTTGATCAGGTCGAAGCTCAGGGATCGCTCCGCCTCGTCACCGAGCGGCTCAGCGCGCCGGGCGTACCCGACGAGCACGGAATCGACGCCGGGCACGGGCCAGAAGATCCGCCGGCTCACCGTGCCCGCGATCCGCCAGTCCCCGTACCAAGCGGCCTTGGCGCTGGGGGCTCCGTACTCCTTGCTCCCCGGCGCCGCCGCGATCCGGTGCCCGACCTCGGCCTGCACCATCACCAGTCCGCCGCGCAGCTCGGGGATCGATTCCAGGAGGTGCATCAGGATCGGGACCGACACGTTGTACGGCAGATTGGCGACCAAGATCTCGGGCAGCTCGCCGGCGTGGTCGCGCAGCTGCTCGGCCGTCACATCGAGGGCGTCGCTCCGGATCACTCGCAGGCGATCCGCCGCAGAGGGCTGCATGGCCCGAACCGTCGAGGGCAGTTCTGCGGCGAGCCGATGGTCGATCTCCACGGCCATCACGTCTGCGCCAGTCTCGAGGATGCCGAGGGTCAAGGATCCGAGCCCCGGCCCGACCTCGACCGCCCGATCCCCGGCTTCGACGCCGGCGAGACGAACGATCTTGCGCACGGTGTTCGGGTCGATCACGAAGTTCTGGCCGAGCTTCTTGGTCGGCGAGACGCCGAGGCGCTCGGCGAGCTCGCGCACCTCGATCGGACCGAGCAGGTTCGCGGCGGCCGCGCCCCCGACGGGATCGGATTCACTCATCGTCGTCCGCCCAGGATCCGTAGACCCGCTCCGTGTTCGCCGCGAGGCGCGCGCAGAGCTCGTCGAGCGGCTCCTCCAGCGCTTCGGCCATCCGACGGACGGTGTGCGGCATCAGGTAGGGGGCGTTCGGCCGGCCGCGGAACGGCTCCGGCGTGAGGAACGGAGCGTCGGTCTCGACCAGGACGCGGCTCGGGTCCGCGACGGCGAGCGCTTCGCGCAGCGCAGGCGCGTTCTTGAACGTCATCGTGCCGGCGAAGGAGAGGAACCAGCCGTGTTCGGCGCAGACGCGGGCAAGATCCGCGTCGCCGGAGAAGCAGTGGAACACGGTCCGCTCAGGCGCTCCGACCCGCAGGAGCGTCGCCACGACCGCGTCGTGCGCATCGCGGTCGTGGATCTGCAGAGCGATCCGGTTGGCCTTGGCGATCTCGATGTGCGCCTCGAAGGACTCGAGCTGCGCCTCGCGCCCATCCTCCCCGGTGCGGAAGAAGTCGAGGCCGGTCTCGCCGACGGCGCGCACTCGGGGCTGTGCGGCCAGGCGGGAGATCTCGGAGAGATGCTCGCAGAGCAGGCCGCGCTCGGCCAGTCGGGGCGCCTCGTTCGGATGCAGCGCGACGGCGGCGAGCACGCGCGGATCGCTCGCGGCCATCTGGGCGCCCCAGCGACTCGTCTCGAGATCGGTGCCGACCTGGACGACGCCGCGGACGCCCACCGCCTCGGCTCGCGCGAGCGAGTCGAGCGGATCCAGCACCTCGAGCCCGTCCTCGAACTCGAGGTGCGTGTGATTGTCGTAGACCGGGATCGGCAGCGGCTCGGGTGCGGGCGGCCTCGTGAGATCACGCGTCTGCCCGCCGGTCTCCGGGCCGCTCGATGAGCGCTTGCGCAAGCCGGGAGCCGGGGCTCCGGCCTCGGGTTCGGCGCTCACTTGGCAGCCGCCTCCATCTCGATCCGCGGGAACAGCACCTCGAGCGGGTGCTGCGGAGTGCCGGCGGGCAGGCGGCCCCACTCCCCGGCCGCACGGATGGATCGCGATCCGAGCGCGCCGAGCGCACCCTCGGCGCCGAGCGCCGCCCAGAGCTTCGCTGTCGCGAGCGGGATCACCGGGTGCAGCAGCTCCGCGAGCGCGCGCAGTCCCTCGGTGGCGGTCGCGAGCACTGCGCCGAGCCGCTCGCGCTTCGCGGGATCCTTGGCGAGCACCCACGGCTCCTGCTCGGTGATGTAGCCGTTCAGCGCGTCGACGAGCTGCCAGATCTCGGCGATCGCCTCATGGATCGCGAACGCGCCGATCCGCTCGTCGGCGGCGACGGCCACCCGCTGAGCGAGCTCGGAAATCGACGCGTCTGAAGGACTCGGAGTCGGATCGTGCGCGCCTTCCGGCATCACGCCGTCGAAGTACTTGGCGTTCATCGCCAGCACTCGGCTGGCGAGGTTGCCGAAACCGTTGGCGAGCTCCGCCTGGTAGCGCGCGGCCAGATCCTCCCAGCTGAACGAGCCGTCGTGCCCGAAGGAGATGGCGCGCATGAAGTAGTAGCGGAACGCGTCGGAGCCGAAGGTGTCGGTGATCTCGTTCGGCGCGATGCCGGTGAGCTTCGACTTCGACATCTTCTCGCCGCCGACCAGCAGCCAGCCGTGGGCGAAGACGTGCTCCGGCACCTCGAGCCCTGCCGCCATCAGCATCGCCGGCCAGATCACCGCGTGGAAGCGCAGGATGTCCTTGCCGACCAGGTGGTTGCCGGGCCAGCGGCGGGCGAATCGGGCCGCGGCCTCCGGATCATCGCTGCCGTAGCCGATCGCCGTCACGTAGTTGAGCAGCGCGTCGAACCAGACGTAGGTGACGTGGGAGGAGTCCCACGGAATCGGGATGCCCCAGTCGAAGGAGGTGCGCGAGATCGAGAGATCCTCCAGCCCCTGCTGCACGAATGCGATGACCTCGTTGCGCGCGCTCGCCGGTTGCACGAAGTCGGGGCGCTCCTCGAAGAGCGCCAGGAGACGGTCCTGGAACGCGCTCATCTTGAAGAAGTAGTTCTTCTCCTGCAGCAGCTCCAACGGCTTCGAGTGGATCGCGCAGACCTTCTCGCCGGCGAACGCACCCGTGCCGTCCACGATCTCGCTCTTCGGCTTGAACTCCTCGCAGCCGACGCAGTAGAGCGCCTCGAACTCACCCGCGTAGACGTGCCCTTCGTCATAGAGCTTCTGCAGGAACTTCGCGACGCCCGCTTCGTGGCGCGCGTCGGTGGTGCGGATGAAGTCGTCGTTCGAGATGTCGATGGTGTCGAGCAGCGGCTTCCACGCCGATTCGACCAGTCGGTCCGCCCATTCCTTCGGCGCCACGCCGTTCGCCGTGGCGGTGCGCAGGATCTTCTGACCGTGCTCGTCGGTGCCGGTCAGGAACCAGGTGTCGTCGCCGGCCTGGCGATGCCACCGCGCGAGCACGTCTGCCGCCACCTCGGTGTACGCATGCCCGATATGCGGGGCGTCGTTCACGTAGAAGATCGGGGTGGTGAGGAAGAACTTGCTGGGTTCGGGCATGCGGTCAATTCTATTGGGCACCGGCGACATGCCCGGCCGTGTTACTCGGCGACGCGAATCGTCGGCTCGTGGCGCACCGGGAAGTTGACCGAGCTCGCGATGAAGCAGTTCGCGTAGGCGTCGGCGTGCGCCGCCCGCGCGGAATCCACCATCGTCGCGTCCGCGACCGTCACGACGGGCCGCAGCACGACTTCCGTGAATCGCCCGCCCATTCCCTCCTGGGTCATCGTGCCCACGGCCTCGTCGGTGTAGGCGGTCACGACGACTCCGGCGCGCACGGCCATGTGCAGGTAGGAGAGCATGTGGCACTGGGCGAGCGCGGCGACCAGCAGGTCCTCGGGGTTCCAGCGCTCGGCGTCGCCGTGGAAGGTCTTGTCGGCCGACCCGTCGATCTCGTGCGACTTGCCGGCGGCGCGGACGACGAGCTGCCGCCCGTAGTCGCGGTAGCCGCTGGTCCCGGATCCGCGGTTGCCCGACCACTCGATGCCGACCGTGTACTCGTGCGCGCCGTTCATGATGCCGATCTCCGTCCTCATCGGGTTCGCCCGCCGCCGTCCGCCGCGCAAACGCTTCGGGATCCAGCCTACGATGAAGCATGACCACTCCTCCCGCGGATCCGCCGCCCCTGCTCACCGTCGCCGACGTCGCGGCATGGCGGGCCTGGCTCGATGCGAACGAGCACGAGTCCGACGGGGTATGGCTGGTGCTCGCGAAGAAGGGCACCGTCGAGCCGACCTCCCTCGGCTATGCGGAGGCGCTCGATGAGGCGCTCTGCAGCGGGTGGATCGACGGGCAGAAGGGCGGCATCGACGCGGCCGTGTTCAAGCAGCGCTTCACTCCGCGGCGGAAGGCCTCGCTCTGGTCGCAGCGCAACATCGGCATCGTGGAACGACTGATCGCCGAGGGGCGGATGCGGGATCGCGGCCTGGCCGAGATCGAGCGTGCTCGCGCCGACGGCCGATGGGACCGCGCCTACGCCGGGGCGGCGACCGCCGAGGTACCCGCCGATCTCGCCGCCGCGCTGGAGGCCTCGACCACGGCAGCCGCCGCGTTCGCCGCACTCGACGGCTCCGGCCGCTACTCCGTGCTGCACCGCCTCATGACGGCGACCAGCGCGACCGTCCGCCGCAACCGACTCGCCAGAATTCTCGCCGCGCTCGAGGAGTGAGGTCGGCGCGCGGAGTAGGCTTGGCCGCATGAGTGTCGCCGAAGATCAGATCACCCAGGAAGCCCGCGTCGTCACCTCGATCCCCGGCCCGAGAAGCCGAGAGCTGCACGCGCGCCGTCAGGCGGTCGTGCCCCCCGGGGTGCACAGCGTGCTGCCGATCTACGTCGAGCGGGCGCACGGCTCGATCCTCGTCGACGTCGACGGCAACCAGATCGTGGACGTCTGCGGCGGCATCGGCGTCACCACGATCGGCCACACCGACGACGCCGTGGTCGCGGCGGCCGCCGAGCAGCTGGGCAAGGTCACGCACACGCTC
>CAMFIY010000107.1 GCA_945952575.1 uncultured Leucobacter sp. | reverse complement strand
GCGAAGGCGACCGCGACGGTTCCGGTCAGTACGAGTGCGCGCATGGGATGCTCCTGTCTGCTGTGCGTGCGACCGCCGGGATCGGCGGCCCATCTCGAACGCTAGGAGGCCGCCGGGGCCGCGCAGGGGTTTCTTTCAGGACCGTAAGAACCGGGCGGCGCGCCGGTACGGCCGGACTATTCTCGACCGTATGGACGACGGTACGCGCGTGATGGTGGTCGAGGACGACCCCGCCGTGCGCAGCGCAGTCGGCCGCTACCTGCAGTCGTACGGCTTCAGCGTCGAGGCGTTCGCCGACGGGGCCGCGGCGTGGCGGGCGCTGCAGCGCGGCATGCCGGATGTGATGGTCGTGGATCGGATGCTGCCCGGGATGAGCGGCGACGAGCTGTGCCGGGAGGCGAGATCGGTCTCCGAGGTGCCGATCTTGATGCTGACGGCCCTCGGAGAGCTGGAGGAGCGGCTCGAGGGGCTCGAGCTCGGGGCGGACGACTACCTGCCGAAGCCCTTCTCGCTGCGCGAGCTCACGCTGCGGGTGACCGCGCTCGTGCGGCGCTCGCGGGCCCAGGGCGCGGTCGCCGCCTCGATCGCCTCGGGAGACTTCCGCATCGATCCGGTGCATCGCCGGGCCTGGGTCCGCGGCGAGGAGATCGTGCTCACGGCCCGGGAGTACGAGCTGCTCCTCTTCCTCGTGCGCAACCCCGGCCGCACGGTCTCGCGGGACGAGCTGATCCGAGAGGTCTGGGGGTGGAGCTTCGGCGAGGCGTCCACGGTCACGGTGCACGCGCGACGCCTGCGCGAGAAGATCGAGCGCGATCCCGCCGACCCCCGATACCTGCGTACCGAGTGGGGCGCCGGGTATCGCTTCAGCGTCGACGGCCGGGAGGCGTGATGATGCTCGGCGTCGGCGACCTCGCCGCGATCGTCACCACCAGCCTGGTCTGCACCGCGGCCGTCGGAGGGGTCGGCTGGCTGCTCCTGCGCGCGCTGCGCCGGGCCCCGATCCTCGGGCAGCTGCTGGTGGTCGCGGGTGCGGGCATCGTCGCCATGACCGCATCCGTGCTCGCGATCTCCGTCGAGATGTACCTCTCCGAGCACGACCTGACCGTGCTGATCGCCGTCATCCTGGTCTCCTGCGTCTTCGGTGCGCTCGCCGCCTGGGCGCTCGCCCGCACCGTGCAGGGCTCGACCGGCCGGCTGGTCGACTCGGCGAGGCGGATCGCCTCGGGGGAGCGGGTGGAGGCCGAGGCGGCCGGCGCCCACGAGTTCGCGACGGTCTCCCGCGAGCTCTCCGAGGTCGCGGAGCGGGTGCGGACGGCGCGGGAGGAGCTCGAGCAGCTCGACTCGGCGCGTCGGCGATTCTTCGCGTGGATCTCCCACGACCTGCGCACACCGTTGACGGCCATGCGCGCACTCGCCGAGGCCGCCGAGGCGGATCCCGAGGCGGATGCGCGGCTCCTCGCGGCCCAGGTCACCGCGCAGACGGACTCGATGACGCGACTGGTCGACGACCTGTTCGAGCTCTCCCGGCTCAGCTCGGGCTCGCTACGGCTCCGCACGCAGCAGATCGACCTGCTCGATGTGGTCTCGGAGGCCGTCGCCGACGTGCGCGCGGCGGCGGAGCGGCGAGGGGTGCGGATCGTCGAGCGCGGGATCGCCGGGCACCAGCTGTGGGCGGATCCGCACCGTCTCGGGCGCGTGATCGTGAACCTGCTCGCCAACGCCGTGCGGCACGCCCCCGCGGGATCCGACATCGTCGTCTCGGCCACCGAGCTCGACGCCGGACGGCTGGTGCTCGGGGTGCTCGACCGGGGGAGCGGCGTCGCGGTGGAGGATCTGGATCGGATGTTCGAGGTCGGCTGGCGCGCGGACGCGGCGCGGACCCCCGACGACGGGACGGACGGCATCGCCTCGGGCGCAGGCCTCGGCCTCGCCATCGCGCGCGGTCTCGCACGGGCGCACGGCGGAGACGTCACGGCTGAGCGGACCCCCGAGGGGTTCCGCATGAACGTGCTGCTCCCGACCGGCGGACCCGCCGCGGCGTGATCCTCGCGGGGTGCGCTACTCGCCGGGCACGTCGGCGCTCGCGGCCTCCATGGCCGAGCGCGCCGCGTCCACCTGCTCCTGGGTGTAGCCGCAGTACTTGATCGCCTCGCTGTTCCAGTTCTTCGTGAGGCGCTCCTTGCCGGCTGCGTGCGCCTCCGCAACGGTTCCCTGGTAGATCTTGCCGTCCTGCGACTCGCGGTTCACATCGGGCACCGACTCGCAGAGGTGGAACACCGATCCGCCCTTGACCCAGTAGACCAGGTCCTGGCCGCCGGTCAGCGAGGTGACGGCCGCGGTCTCCTCCGCGTACTGCTCCTGCGACGGCGGGCTGTAGTCGGCGCCGAACGCGAAGGTGGCCACGGCCGCGATGACGATGCCGATCGTGCCGGCCAGCGCCTTCTGCTTGCCGTCCATGTTCTTGTTCGTGAAGATCAGGATGATGAGCGGCAGGAACGCGATGATCGACATGATGGCGCCGAGCTGATTCTGCACGAAGAAGCGCACCGCGTCCTTCTTCGCAGCCGGATCGAGGCGGTTCGCCTTCTTCCAGAACCAGGATCCGAGGCTGGCGAGCACGCCGATGACGACGATGCCGCCGATGAGGAGCCACATGTTGACCGGATCCTGGCGCAGCACCCAGAAGATCAACACGGCCTCGAGCGCGATCGCGAGGATCCAGCCGGCCCAGGCGATCAGACGGAACTGCGTCGACTTGCCCTTCGCCTCAGCGGTCGGCGTCCATACGGGAGCGTCACTCTTCGCCGCTGCAGCACCCTCGTCGGCCGCGCCGGGCGCCTCGATGCGGACGACCTTCTTCTTGCTCCGGCTCTTCGGCTCTTCGGTCACGGTGATCCTCTCGGGATATGGTCGGGTTCCCCCACCCGCTGCGGCCGACTCGCAGCCCTGCGGACGTTGGCACCCAGTGTATCGGCAGAGACTCGCGCGGGTCGGGCGCCCAGGCGGCCGTCGATAGACTCGTGCCCATGCGTGGAGGAGAAGAGCGGGGTGCGCGCGAGAGCCGTCTCGCGAGCGGCTGGACGGTGGAGAGCGCCGCAGCCGACGCGGCGGTCGACGAGGAGGTCGGCACCGAATCGGAGCAGGATTCGGGGCGGGAACTGGACCCGCGTGAAGCGGGCCGGAACGGCGTGATCGTCGATCCGCCCGGCGCCGCATCGGAGGACGTCGAGTCCGCGGACGTCGAGCCGATCGCTCCGAGGCAGCTCAGCGCGATCATGCTCGTGCTGCTCGGCCTGCTCGGCGGTCTGTTCCTCTTCTATTCGATCGGTTGGTTCAGCTGGGCTCGCTACTACTCTGCGGCGAAGCACGACGAGTGGGTCATCACGATGGGCTCGTTCGGCGCCGTACTGCAGACGATATTGTTCTGGCTCGCCTCCGCGGCGCCCGTGCTGTGGTTCCTCACCGCCCTGGCCGCGAACCGCGGCAGGATCCGGAACCTGCTGGCCTGGCTCCTGGTCGGCGCGGTTCTGCTCGTCCCGCTGCCGGTGATCGCGGGAGGCAACTGATGTCCACCCGGATCCTCGCCTGGACCGTCGCCGTGCTCCTCACCGCGATGTACGTCTTCGCCCTCGTCGTCCCGGTCGGCAACCTCCTCTACCTGCCGCGGCTCGGGTTCGGAGTCTCTCCGCTCGGCTGGGTGCTGCTCATCGCGGGCGCCCTGCTGCCGGTCGCGGTGTTCCTGCTCGCCGCATGGATCCCGCGCCGCCGCAGCGCGGGCCAGCGACTGCTGGTGCTCGTCACCGGACTTGCGGTGGTCGGGCTGCTGCAACTCGAGCAGACCCTGCTGGTGCCGACGACCTTGTTCTTCACATAGGGAGTTCGGGTCTCGCGCAGCGGATAGAATCGGATGCGGCTCCTGACGAGCCCTCCTCCTATCCGCGCACCCAAGAAGGACAAGTCTGTTGGCTGCGCCCGTCGTCCTGATCGCCGAAGAACTCTCTCCCGCCACCATCGCCGCGCTCGGCCCGGATTTCGATGTGATCCACATCGACGGCACCGACCGTGAGACGCTGCGAAGCTCGCTCGCCGCCGCTGACGCGATCCTCATCCGCTCGGCCACCCAGCTCGACGCCGAGGCCATCGGCTGGGCGACGAGGCTCAAGGTGATCGCCCGTGCCGGTGTGGGCCTCGACAACGTCGACGTGAAGGCCGCGACGCAGGCCGGCGTCATGGTCGTCAACGCGCCGACCTCCAACATCATCAGCGCCGCCGAACTCACGGTCGCGCACATCCTCGGCCTCGCCCGTCACCTGCAGCGCGCCCACGGCTCGTTGAGCGCGGGGGAGTGGAAGCGCTCCTCCTTCACCGGCACCGAGCTCTTCGAGAAGACCATCGGCATCATCGGACTCGGCCGGATCGGAGCGCTCGTCGCCGAGCGTCTGCGCGGCTTCGGCGTCGAGCTGGTCGCCTACGACCCCTATGTGACCGCCGCGCGCGCCGGTCAGCTCGGGGTCGAGCTGGTCGAGCTCGACGAGCTGGTCGCCCGCGCCGACTTCCTCACGATCCACATGCCCCGTACCCCCGAGACCCTCGGGATGATCGGCGAGGCGCAGCTGAAGGCCATGAAGCCGACCGCGTACGTCGTCAACGTCGCCCGTGGCGGCCTCATCGACGAGCAGGCGCTCGCCGTCGCGCTCGACGCCGGCGAAATCGCCGGAGCCGCCCTCGACGTCTTCGTCCAGGAGCCCCCGAAGGACGCCGTGCTGACCGGCAACGCCCGGATCAACGTCACGCCGCACCTCGGGGCCTCCACGGATGAAGCGCAGGAGAAGGCGGGCGTCGCGGTCGCGAAGTCGGTGCGCCTCGCGCTGGCCGGAGAGCTCGTGCCCGATGCCGTGAACGTCGCCGGCGGCGCGATCGACGAGTACGTGAAGCCGGGTCTGCCGCTCACGGAGAAGCTCGGCCAGATCTTCGCAGGACTGGCCGCGGGCCCCGTCGCCTCGCTGGACGTCGAGGTGCACGGCGAGCTCAGCCAGTACAACGTCGAGGTGCTCAAGCTCGCCGCGCTCAAGGGTCTGTTCTCGCAGGTCGTGAGCGATCCGGTGTCCTACGTGAACGCCCCGCTCTACGCGGAGCAGCGCAACGTCGAGGTGCGCTTCAGCGCGGACGCGGCGGCCGAGAGCTTCCGGAACGTGATCACGCTGCGCGGCGTCACCGCCGACGGCACCCGCGTCTCGGTCTCGGGCACGCTGACCGGGCCGAAGCAGATCGAGAAGGTCGTCGAGGTGAACGGCTACGAACTCGAACTGCCGATCTCAGAGCACCTCATCGTCTTCAGCTACACGGATCGCCCGGGCATCGTGGCCTCCTACGGCGGGCTGCTCGGCGAGGCGGGCGTCAACATCGCCGGTCTGCAGATCGCGCGCAACGAGAAGAAGGGCACGGCCCTGTCGGTGCTCGCGATCGACGCGCCGGTCGAGGCCGAGCTGATCGAGCGCCTGGGCGAGGCGATCGGGGCCGACATGCTCCGGGCGATCGACCTGATCGCCGACTGAGGACCCCGCCCGGTCCCCGAGCGCGTCGACGGAACCGGAGCGGCCGGATCCTTCGGGCGTAGTATCGAGGCATGAGCGATGATGCAGCGCTGGACGCGCTCGGTTTCACAGTCTTCGGTTTCGTCTCCAAGCCTCCCGCGGAGGTGTACGAGGCGGTGGCCGATCCGCAGATCCTGAGCCGCTACTTCACCACGGGCGGGGCGGTCGGCCGGGCTGAGACCGGAGCGACCGTGCAGTGGGACTTCGCCGACTTCCCGGGCGCCTTCCCGGTCGAGGTGCTCGAGGCGCGCGCGCCCGAGCGGATCGCCGTGCGGTGGGGCGGGGATCCCGCGGCGACGGTGCACCCCGACGGCACCGAGGTCGTGTTTGAATTCAAGCCGGTCGACGAGGGAACTCGGACCGAGGTGCGGGTGACCGAGCGCTCCTGGCGACCCACGGAGGCCGGCGCTGAGGGCGCATTCGGCAACTGCATGGGATGGACCGGGATGCTCGCGGCGATGAAGGCCTGGCTCGAGCACGGGATCAACCTGCGCGAGGGCTTCTACAAGTAGGAGGACGTTCCGGGATTCGGGACTGCGCAGTGGTATCCTGAGTATGTTGTTCTGCGCCTGCTCAGGGGTGGAACGGCGTCAACGATGAACCGAGCACGCCGGTCGGCGGGCTGGTCTTCGGTGGTGGATCACCCTGCCTCTTCGCGACAGAGTGGGCTTCTACTGAACATCAGCACTCGCGGCCCAGCGCTCGCGCTCGCGCCATGAGGCTGCCTGCCGCGTGCTCACGTATGTGAGGAGAACCCGTGGAGGGTCCTGAAATCAAATTCGCCGAGGCCGTGCTCGACAACGGCAAGTTCGGCACGCGCACGATCCGCTTCGAGACCGGCCGCCTCGCGCAGCAGGCTCAGGGCGCCGTCGCCGCCTACCTGGACGAGGAGACCATGCTCCTCTCCGCCACCAGCGCGTCGAAGCAGCCGAAGGATCACTTCGACTTCTTCCCGCTGACCGTCGACGTCGAGGAGCGCTCGTACGCGGCCGGCAAGATCCCCGGCTCGTTCTTCCGTCGCGAGGGTCGCCCCTCGACCGAGGCGATCCTGGTCTGCCGTCTCATCGACCGCCCGCTGCGCCCGTCCTTCGTCGACGGCCTCCGCAACGAGGTGCAGATCGTCGTCACCGTGCTCTCGATCGCCCCCGGCGAGTTCTACGACGCGCTCGCGATCAACGCGGCCAGCGCCTCGACTCAGATCTCGGGCCTCCCGTTCTCCGGCCCGATCGCCGGCGTGCGCCTCGCTCTGATCGGCGACCAGTGGGTCGCGTTCCCGAACGTCGAGCAGCTCGAGAGCGCCGTCTTCGACCTGATGGTCGCGGGCCGCGTGGTCAAGAAGGCCGACGGCACCGAAGACGTCGCGATCATGATGGTCGAGGCCGAGGCCACCGAGGGAACCTGGAACCTGATCAAGGCCGGCGCCACCAAGCCCAGCGAGGACATCGTCGCGCAGGGCCTCGAGGCCGCGAAGCCGTTCATCTCCCAGCTCGTCAAGGCTCAGGCCGAGCTCGCCGCGCAGGCGTCGAAGGAGCCGGGCGTCTACCCGGTGTTCCTGCCCTACAGCGAGGAGACGCTCGACTTCGTCTCCTCCCGTGCGTTCGCCGAGCTCAGCGACGTCTACCAGATCGCCGACAAGCAGGAGCGGCAGAACGCCGACGACGCGGTCAAGGACCGCGTGCGCGGCGAGCTCGTCGCGGCGATCGAGGCGGACGAGATGCCGGAGTCGGCGCTCGGCGAGTTCTCGGCCGCCTACAAGGCCGTCACGAAGAAGATCGTGCGCGGCCGGATCCTCACCGACGGCGTCCGCATCGACGGTCGCGGCCTTGCGGACATCCGTCCGCTGGACGCGGAGGTGCAGGTCATCCCGCGCGTGCACGGCTCCGCGATCTTCCAGCGCGGCGAGACCCAGATCCTGGGTGTCACCACGCTGAACATGCTCAAGATGGAGCAGCAGATCGACTCGCTCTCGCCCACCACGAGCAAGCGCTACATGCACCACTACAACTTCCCGCCCTACTCGACCGGTGAGACCGGCCGGGTGGGATCGCCGAAGCGTCGCGAGATCGGGCACGGCTTCCTGGCCGAGCGCGCCCTCGTGCCGGTGCTGCCGTCGCGCGAGGAGTTCCCGTACGCGATCCGCCAGGTCTCCGAGGCGCTCAGCTCGAACGGCTCCACGTCGATGGGGTCCGTCTGCGCGTCGACCCTGTCCCTGCTGAACGCAGGTGTGCCGTTGCGCGCACCGGTCGCCGGTATCGCGATGGGCCTCGTCTCCGACCAGGTCGACGGGGAGACCCGCTACGCGGCGCTCACCGACATCCTCGGTGCGGAGGACGCGCTCGGCGACATGGACTTCAAGGTCGCCGGTACGAGCGAGTTCGTCACGGCGATCCAGCTCGACACCAAGCTCGACGGCATCCCCTCCGAGGTGCTCGCGGGCGCGCTGACCCAGGCGAAGGACGCCCGTCTGACGATCCTGAACGTGCTGAACGCCGCGATCGACAGCCCGGACGAGATGGCGCCGACGGCTCCGCGCGTGATCAGCGTGCAGATCCCCGTCGACAAGATCGGCGAGCTGATCGGCCCCAAGGGCAAGACGATCAACGGCATCCAGGACGAGACGGGCGCCGACATCTCGATCGACGACGACGGCACCGTGTACATCGGCGCGACCGACGGCCCCGCGGCCGAGGCGGCCCGCGCGCGCGTCAACGCGATCGCCAACCCGCAGAACCCCGAGGTGGGCGAGCAGTACCTCGGCACCGTGGTGAAGAACGCCGCCTTCGGCGCCTTCGTCTCGCTGCTGCCGGGCAAGGACGGACTGCTGCACATCAGCGAGGTGCGCAAGCTCGCCGGCGGCAAGCGGATCGACTCCGTCGACGACGTGCTCTCGATCGGTCAGAAGATCCTCGTGAAGATCACGAAGGTCGACGATCGCGGCAAGCTGTCGCTCGAGCCCGTGCTGGAGGACGCGCCCGCCGAAGGCGAGGCTCCGGCCGCCGAGACCGCTGAGCCGGCTGCGGAGAACGCAGCCGAGTAATCGGTTCGGGATCCACGGATCCTGTCTCTTATACACATCTGACGCTGCCGACGATCTTACGCGTGTAG
>CAMFIY010000106.1 GCA_945952575.1 uncultured Leucobacter sp. | reverse complement strand
GAGCGCGCTGAAGCGGAACGGGCGATCCACCCGGTTGAAGCCGAGCGGGCAGTGCTCCACTCCGGCGGGGATGTAGACCGAACCGGAGGTCGTGATGATGTGCCGCTCGCCCTCGATCTCCATGTAGATCTCGGCGCCGAGGTCGTGCGGGTTGTCAGGGTCGCCGCCCGTCCAGATCAGCACCTCGTCGTAGTCGTGCTTGTGCGCATTCGCCCAGTGAATCGGCGTATCGGTCTCGTGGATCCAGACATGGGTCATGTTGATCTGGGTCTCGGGGAAGAGGTCCGCGTGCACCAGCCATCCGCCGGGCCCCACGTTCGGCACCTTCACGTCGTTGACCATCTCGTCGCGCGTGCTCGGCATGGTCGTGTTGAACAGGTGGCCGTAGGTGTCGGTCATCGCAGATCCCTTCGCTGTCGCTCTTGCTGATACGGGATCCAGCCCAGCATTCACAGCACGACGAGTCCAGCGCTGCCGACGCGATGCACCAGCAGAGGCAACGAACGTGCGCGCGTTGGAGGTTCGGGGCGCTACTGCTGCGCGTGCTGCGCGATGCGGCCGAGCACGCCGTTCACGAAGCGTGCCGAATCGTCGGTCGAGTACTCCTTGGCGAGCTCGACCGCCTCATCGATGGCGACTGCCGTGGGCACCTCGGGGTTGTGCAGGACCTCCCAGGCGCTCAGCCTGAGGAGCGCGCGATCGACGTTCGGCATCCGTTCGAGGGTCCACCCCTGGGCGTAGCTCGCGATCAGCTCGTCGATCTCGTCCCGATGATCCGCGACGCCGTCGACGATCTCTCGCGCGTAGAGCCACGAGGCTTCGCGATCCGGCTCTCCGGCCGCGCGCTTCGCCTCGGCCTCGACGATGGTCTCGAGGGACTCCCCGCGCACATCCGCTTGGAACAGCATGTCGAGAGCCCGCTTACGGGCCTTGCTGCGCGCGCTCATACTCTGCAGCTCATACTCTGCGACTCGCTCTCAGCAGCGACGACTAGTCGTTGACGCGGCCGAGGTAGTCCCCCGTGCGCGTGTCGACCTTGACGCGAGTGCCGGTCTCGAGGAACAGCGGAACCTGGATCTCGGCGCCGGTCTCGACGGTCGCTGGCTTGGTGCCGCCGGTCGAGCGATCTCCCTGCAGGCCCGGCTCGGTGTAGGTGATCTCGAGCACGACGCTCGCGGGCAGCTCGACGTAGAGCGGCTCGCCCTCGTGCAGCGCGATCTGCACGTCCTGGTTCTCGAGCATGAACTTCGAGGCATCGCCCACGACCGCGCTGGCGACCGTCAGCTGGTCGTAATCGCTCTTGTCCATGAAGACGAAGTCGACGCCGTCCTGGTACAGGTACTGGTAGTCACGGCGATCCACGGTCGCGGTCTCGATCTTGGCACCCGCGTTGTAGGTCTTGTCGATGATCTTGCCCGACACGACGTTCTTCTGCTTGGTGCGGACGAAGGCGCCGCCCTTGCCCGGCTTCACATGCTGGAACTCGACCACGCTCCAGAGCTGGCCGCCTTCCTTGATGACGGTGCCGTTCTTGATGTCGTTCGAGGTTGCCATACGGGTAGTTCTCCGGATCGGTAAGTTCTGGCGCGCAATCGCGCCGGCCCAGTCTACATGGCCGGGACAGGTGGCCGGGCGCCGAGGTGCGGGCCCTGACTGCCCACCTCCCGAGCGGTGATGCGGATCCTGCCCGCATCGAAGACATGGCGCGCGGCAAGGCGACCGGCGGCGAGCTCCCCGCTCAGCCAGGTGAAGCTGCCCCGATCGATCGGCTCTTCGCCCTCGACGGCGAGCATCAGCTGCAGCATCAGGATCTCCGGCAGCGAGACGTGAGGCCCGCCGTGCGAGAAGTTCAGCCCGAGCAGAGACGGCTCCTGCCCGGCGGGCACGAGCCTCAGCGTCCAGGACCCGGCCACGCCGTCCAGCGCGGCGAATTCGCGCTGCACCTCGGCAGCGAACACGAGCGGCCCCTCACCGGAATGACCGGCAGAATCACCGATGAACGCGCTACCCGGCAGTTCCGCGGCCCGCACGAACGCCGTCAGCCAGGTGCCGGCGCCGAGACCCTGCGGAGCCGGCACCGACACAAGCCCCGGATCCTCCTCCAGATGCCGGGCGAGCGCGGCCAGGTCGACGTCCGCGGCCGAGAACGCCTCCGGCTCGGGCAGCCCTACCGCTTCGCCGAACAGTTCTCCCGCGACGCGACGCGCAGACGCGAACGCCCGTGCGAGCCGATCTCCGCCCTCACTGCCGACGAGCTCGCCCAGGCCGGATGCGGCGAACCGCGCATCGGCCGCGGCGTCGAGCCGGGCGTCGAAGTCGGCGGCAGCGGACCTCGGGCCCTCGGACGCACGTGCGAGCGCACGATCCAGCTCGCGCGCCAGCTCGGGGTACAGCGCCCGGCTCAGGCGGGGGGCGTCGTCATCGACAGACGGCCCATACGACGCATTCGCCATGACTCCCCCTTCGCACAGGATCCCGCTCTCACGGTAGCTCATCCTCGACGAGTCGCTGCAACGCCTCCGCGATGCGCCGCGGGTCGTCGAGCCGCTGACTGCTCGGCGCGTAGCGCTGCACCACGTCGTCGCTGCCGATCCCCACGCCGTGCACGCGGACGCCGGCCGCACGGAGGGAGCGGAGGGCGTGCGTCGCCGCGACCGCATCGTTCGTCCCGCCGTCGCTGATGACGATGGCGATCCGGCGTCGCTCGAGACCGGATCCCGACGAGGATCCCGGTCCCGATCCTCCCCCGGTCCTCCCGATACCGAACTGCGCCGCCGCCTCTCGCAGCGCTGCGGCGTCGTTCGTCGCACCGCGCGGTGAGCGGATCGCCGCGTGCAGTTCGCGACGCACCCGGTCATCGAGCCCGGCCGAAAGCGGCTTCACCGCATGCGGAGACGAGTCGAAGACGATGAGCGCCGTGCGGAGGTCGAGCTCGAGGCCTCCCGCGGCTTCGAGCGAGGGCCCGGCGACCGCCTCGGCGTGCGCGACGTCCCGTTCGACGCCCGCAAGCGCTTCCAGCATGATCAGCGCCGCATCCGCGGCGGCCTCGGCGGCCGCCCCGCCCATCGAGGCCGACCGATCGATCAGCAGCACGTAGTCCGTGCTCCCGGCGCGCCGAGCCCGCCGAGAGCGCTCCTCCCGCTGCCGATACGCGCGCGGCCTGGCGACCCCGGCCAGCGCGTCCGCGACGGCGCTGGCGAGGGCCTCGGGCACGAGCTCGTCTCCCTCGTGGAGCGCGCGGCGCCCCGTCGCACGGGTGCGCGCCACTCGTTCCGCGATGACCCGCGCCCAGACGTCGCGCATGCGCTCGATCGGCCCCGCGAGCTCCTCGACGCGGGATCGATAGGCGGTGAGCGCCGTCTCTCCCGCAACGCCCGCTGCGGTCCCGGGTCCGGAGGCGACGGCGGCTCCCGCATCCCGACCGGACTCGGGCCGCCGCGTCACGAGCTCCATCACGGCTTCGAAGAGCGCGCCCTCCGCGGGCATGGGGGTCGAGAGCATCGACTCGACGAACGCCGCATGCTCGGCGGCGAAGAGATCCGCCCCCTCCGCCGCGTCGCGACCCTCGCCCGCGCGCGCCCGCTCGCTCTCGCTCTCCGCTGGAGCCGCCTCACCGGCGGATTCCTTCTCATCCGCCTCGGATCCCGCACCTTCGGCGCCGGCCGCATCGGACGGACCGGCCGCATCGATCGCCTCGGCGCCCACGTCGATTGCACCGTCCGGACGCGCATCGGCGATCCCTCGACCTGCGACGTCGAGCGCGAGCAGCCGCTCGTATGCCGGCAGCAGCAGCGCGAGCGCGCGCTCGAAACGGCGCAGCGGAGTGCGCTCCGGATCCAGTGCGATCACTCGGCGGAGGGCGTCCTCGGCGGAGACGGGACGGGAGGCTGAGGCTGAGTTCGAGTCGGAGGCCGGCGCGGCGAGGGCACGCCACTCCGCGAGCACCGCCGGATCGGCCTCGGGCCGGATCGGCGCTCGGAAGCCGATCCCGAGCAGCAGCAGTACCCACTGCAGATGCCGCGGCTGCACCTCGAGGTCGCGGGGAAGGCTGCGATGCAGCGCCGCCCCCAGCGGGGCGCGCATCCCGGGCAGCGCCACGAGCAGTTCGGCGCCCGCCTGCAGTCGCGCTATCGCCGCCAGCAGCGGATCCGCGTGCGGCATCGTACGGGCGAGCGTGCGCCGCCGCCGGGCGCGATCCGGGCTCTCGTGCTCCGCTCGCACTCCCTCCCAGAGCTGCAGCAGCGCCAGCGCCACGGATTCCGCCTCGCCGTGCCCGCGCGCGCCGTACCAGCCGAGGCCCACGCGGAGTCCGTCGTCGTCGAGCGTCCACGCGTCGTCGTCCGTCACGGTCACCGGGATGCCGAGCAGCGCACCCGCGGCGCCCAGTTGAGCGCGGAGCTCCGTGCGCGCTTCACCGGCCATCCCCCCACACTAGACCTCGCACCGGACTCGCCCGCTCGGCCGTACCTGCGTGCTACCGTGGCGGCATGCTGCCCTACGACGCCGATCCTGCGCTCCGCGAGGCCGCGCATGTGCGAGAGCAGCTGCGTGCGACCCGGCGCGCACTGGCAGCGGACGCGGCGCGGGGCGGAGGCGCGGCGACCCTCGAACCGACGATGCAGGATCTGACTCGGCTGCAGTCGCGATACGACGAGCTCCTGGCCGGGGAGCTGAGTGCGGGCACGGACGCTCGTCGGGCAGCCGAGACCGCCCTCGACGAACAGGCCGCGGCGTTGCGCATCGCCGTGCTCGCCCGGCGCGACGAGCTCCGACGTGCGGAGCTGAGCCGACGAGCCGACGCGATGGCCGAGCACGCCGCCGCGAGCGGCCGCGAGCCGACCGATGCAGAAGAGCTGCGTGCAGCCGATCTGCGTGCGCGAGCCGCCGAGGCGTACGACTGGGCCGGCGAGATTCGCAGCCCCGGCCGCCGGGACGCGGTGCTCTCGGCGGTCGGTACGCTCCGCCTCCGCGAGGCCCGAGCGCAGCTGCGGTCGGGCCTGCTCCTGACCGAGCAGATGCGCGGGATCATCTCGGAGGCGCTGCCCTCACTGCTCAGGGGCGAGCCCGCGCTGCTGATCGGCGAGACCGGCGGAGCCAAGACCGCCCTCGCCGAGTATCTGTCGAGAACGGGTATGCGGCTCGATCCGGAACTCGTCTCCGGCTACGGCGACATCACGGGTGCGCAGCTGATCGGCACGCACGAGCTCCATGCCGAGGGCGGCGCGACCGTGAGCGTCTTCGTGCCGGGCCCGCTCCTGCGCGCGATGACCGAGGGTCGTCCGCTCATCCTCGACGAGGTGAACGCGATGCCGCCCGAGTTCCTGAAACGGCTCAACCGCATCCTGCAGCTGCGCCCCGGCGACGCCTTCGCCGTGCAGGAGGACGCGGGTCGCCGGATCCGCATCCGGCCCGGCTTCGCGATCCTCGCGACGGCGAACGAGCAGACCCCGCATCGCTATCGAGGCCTCGATCGTTTGAGCGCCGAGCTCATCAATCGATTCGGCGCCAACACCTACCGCGTCCACTACCCCGACACCGGGCTCCGATACACCGACTTCCCGAGCGAGAACGCACTGCTCGCGGCGTCTGCGGTGGCGGGCCCGCGCGGCGAGCTGCCCCGCGGCATCGATGCGGCGCAGATCGAACGGCTCGCGCGAGCGGCCTTCATCAGCCAGCAGGTCTTCTCGGGCGAGCATGGCGAAGGCTTCGACGAGTTCGTGAGCACGGAGCGACGGATCGACAGCCGGCCCGGACTCGAGGAATCGGTGCTCGCTCCCCGGACCATGGTCGCGATTCTGCAGAAGGTCGCAGGCAGCGCCGGGGCCGTCTCGATGGATCGGGCGCTCTCGCGCTTCGTGGAGGGGATCATGCATCGCGAGGATCGGCACGTGCTCGCGCTGATCCTGCGCGGCCAGGGGTTCCGGATCGGCTGAGAAGCCGCCGCACACCCGGGCGCTCAGCCCAGCAGACGGTAGAGCTTGCTCGCCGCTTCGACGACCGCGGGGTGCTCGACGCTCAGCGACTGGATCCCGATCAATCGCAGCCCGGCCGGCGGCAGACCGTCGCTCCCCCAGATCAGCACCGACGTCTCCGAAGGCAGCTGGGACGACCACCACGACATGCCGACGTGATCCGCCGATTCCTCGTCGAAAAGGTCCCGGGCGATCCCCTGGGTCAGTCTCAGGTTCGGGATCACCACATGACTCGGCCGCAGGCCCAACCGCAGCAGCGTGGCCGCATCGTCGAGGTCGAGCAGGCCGGCCTCTCGGTCGGGGAACTCGAACTCGGCGATCGCCCGCGGATCGCCCGCCGGGCTCAGGAACACCTCGGGGATCCACTGTCGCTTGCCGTAGAAGCTCTCGGCGACGGCCCCGACGGCGCTTCGGGAGAAGTACCACGACTCATAGAGGTCTGCGTTGTCCCATCTGCCGTGCAGTTGGGGGCTCGGCAGGTAGGACCAGTGCCCGGGCCGACCCTTTCGCGCGCCGGGCACCCGTGGATAGCAGCGGTAGAGCCTCATGCCGGATCGCCTCGACGCCTCAGGCGTACGCGCCCTCGTCCTCGGCGTCGATCGCGCCGATCACTTCGGCCACCCGGCCGAGCTTGATGCATTCGCGGGGCGTGGCGCCGCGCAGGAACTGATTGGGCGAGTCCAGCCAGATCGGCACGACCCTCGGATGCATGGTGGCTTCGGCCCTCGCCACGATGTAGGCGAAGTCGATGATGGTGCGCGCAGACTCCGCTGACGGCGCCTGCGTGCCCTGCTTCCACCGGGTCACCTGAGAGGGCGTCACACCGATCAGCTCGGCCAGCTGCGCTCCGTTTCCCGCCGCGTCGAGCAGCATCCGGAATCCGTCGCCGAGTGCGGTGCCGGGCTGCAACGGGATGGTCATGCTCATGGAATCATTCTACGCGCAATTCTGAGATTGCGCGAGTCATCCGAGAAGTCCGTCGGTGTGCGCCGGCCAGAACCGATCTCCACGGCGCGCAGGCCTAGGCTGCGATCTCCTGGTAGGCGAACTGCAGCACGGACTCGTCGACCCCGGCGAGCACGCGCGGCTTCGCGATGTCGTCGAGCACGATGAATCGGAGCATGCCGGCGCGCGCCTTCTTGTCGCGCTGCATCGTGGCGAGCAGGCCGGGCCAGCGGCCTGCCGGGTAGCCGAGTGGCAGCCCCAATGCGGAGAGGACGCTGCGGTGCCGCTCGACGGCGGCGTCGGAGAGCGATCCGGCCATGCGGCCCAGTTCGGCCGCATACATCATCCCGATCGAGATGGCGACGCCGTGGCGCCACTGGTAGCGCTCCGCGTGCTCGATCGCGTGGCCGAGCGTGTGCCCGTAGTTGAGGATCTCGCGGAGCCCTCCTTCGCGGAAGTCCTCGCTGACCACGCGCGCCTTCACCCGGATCGACAGCTCGACCAGGCGCTGGAACTCCGGCGTCGTCGGATCCGTGGCCCGATCCACGTCGCGCTCGATGGTGTCGAGGATCTCGGGCTCGGCGATGAACCCGTATTTCGCGACCTCGGCGAAGCCGGCGAGGATCTCGTTCTTCGGCAGGGTGCGCAGCAGATCGATATCGCAGATCACGGCGTGCGGCGCGTAGAAGGCCCCGACCAGATTCTTGCCCTCGGCCGTGTTGATGCCGGTCTTGCCGCCGACCGCCGCGTCCACCATCCCGAGCACGGTGGTCGGGATCTGGATGAGGCGGACACCGCGCAGCCAGGTCGCGGCGACGAAACCGGCGAGGTCGGTGACCGCGCCGCCGCCGAGCCCGATGACGGCGTCGCTCCGGGTGAAATCGGACTCGCCGAGGATCCGCCAGCAGAACGCCGCCACCTCGACGCGCTTCGCGTGCTCGGCATCCGGCACCTCCGCGAGCAGCACCTGACCGTAGTGCTGCTGGAGCTCCGTGCGCAGCTCATCCGCGAGGCGCCCCACGGTCGCCGTATGCACGATGAGCACCTTGTTCACCCGCTCGCCGAGCGCCGCGCGCACCGGGTCTCCGGCCGCGAGCAACCCGCGTCCGACCACGATCTCGTAGTCGTTCTCACCGGTCACCGCGATGCGGATCGGATCCTGCGTCTGATCGCTCGTCACTTCGCCCCACTCATCTCTCATCATCGCCCTGCTCATTCGCCCGCTGCCGTCTGGCCTGCGCGCGCATCCATCCCGCAACACGGCGGGACAGCTGCTCCTTGGTCGCGCGATCCGTGCGGAAGGTCACATCGGCGACCTCCTCGTACAGCGGCCGCCGGATCTCCAGGATCCGACCCCAGGCTTCGGGATCGTCGCGCAGCAGCGGCCGACGGCTGAGGTTCGCCGTGCGGAGAACCGCGGCCTGGGTCGTCATCAGCAGGATGACGGGATAGCGGACGAGCAGCTCCCGCGTCTCCGCAGTGAGCACCGCGCCGCCGCCGAGGGCGATGATGCGCGCGCCCGGCTGCCCGAGCTCCTCGGCGATGATCTCGGCCTCGATCCTCCGGAACTCCGGCTCGCCGTGCTGCGTGAAGAATTCGGTGATCGCACCGTGCCGACGGACGAACACCGCATCCGTATCGATGAACGGGATGCCGAGATCCTTCGCCACCTTCCGCCCCAGGCTGGTCTTCCCGGCGGCCATCGGCCCGACGAAGACGACCGCCCGATCCGGCAGACGACCCTTGCGCCTGCGTGATCGGCGGCGGCGCGGCTTCGACCCGCCCGGGGC
>CAMFIY010000105.1 GCA_945952575.1 uncultured Leucobacter sp. | reverse complement strand
GTATCGAGATGTTCCACAAGCAGCTCGACGAGGCCTGGGCCGGCGAGAACTGCGGTCTGCTGCTCCGCGGCACCAAGCGTGAGGACGTCGAGCGCGGCCAGGTCGTCGTGAAGCCCGGCTCGATCACGCCGCACACCAAGTTCGAGGGCACCGCCTACATCCTGAAGAAGGAAGAGGGCGGCCGCCACAACCCGTTCGAGACGAACTACCGTCCGCAGTTCTACTTCCGTACGACTGACGTGACCGGTGTCATCACCCTGCCCGAGGACAAGCCGATGGTCATGCCCGGCGACACCACCGACATGGTCGTTGAGCTGATCCAGCCCATCGCCATGGAGGAGGGCCTCGGCTTCGCGATCCGTGAGGGCGGCCGCACCGTCGGCGCCGGCACGGTGACCAAGATCGTCGAGTAATCTCAGCGAGACATGAAAGAACCCCCGGGAGCGATCCCGGGGGTTCTTCCTTTTCGTAGGTTGATACGGGCTACTGATTGCCGAGGTTCTTGTCGAGGTTCTCGCGGACATCGTCCACCTGCTCGGCGAACTTGCCGCCGGTGACCTTGTTGGCGAGATCCGCGGCACCGTCGAGGATCGAGTCGCTGATTCCCTCAGCCTGCTCGCTCTTCAGTGCGGCCTTCGCTTCGTCGGCATGCTCCGAGATGAAGTCGCCGGCCTGCTTCGCCAAGTCCTCGGCCTTCTTCATGAAATCTTCCGCTGCCATAGGCGCTCCCTCCAGCCAGTGCCGCTCCGCGGCGTCTCGACGGGGCGAACACCCCGCCGCCCTCAGTATTGCACCGCGACCCGGTTGAGGGAATGCCCCGGTGCAATTCGCCGTGCTGGGCGCGGGCGGAGGATCGGGCCTGATGCGACCGGTATTCTCGATAGAGCCGGTCCGGAGGTCGCCCGGTTCGATGGAGTGGGAGGATGCCTGTGCCGCATACTGCGCGCGAACGGTTCGTGCACTTCGCTCAGCGATACGGGCGGCTCTACCTCTATGACGTGGCCGCCTGGGCGGTGGGCATCATCGCCGCACTCGTGCTGCGCTTCGACTTCGTGTTCAGCCGGGTGCACTGGGGCTGGGCATTCGTGCTGATCGCTGTTGTTGCAGTCCTGCAGCTCCTGGGCGGCTGGGCGTTCTGGCTGTACCGCGCCCGCTACGAGTTGGGCGGCTTCGACGAGGTCCGCGCGCTGGCCTTCGACACGGTCTCCGTGATGGCCGTCGGGTGGGTGTTCGCCTATCTCGTCGGCTACGGGAACGGGATCCCGCGCAGCGCGATGATCATCGCCGCACCCATCAGCTTCACCCTCATGGCCGCCACCCGCTACGTGGCGCGTCTCGTGGCCGAGCGGCGGATCAAACCGGGAGACGGGGCGAGCCGGGCGCTGCTCTACGGCGCCGGCTATCTCGGGAATCAGACGGTCAAGCGGCTGCTCACGGACCAGGCCTCCGAGATGCTGCCGGTCGGGTTCCTCGACGATGATCCGCGCAAGGGCAACCTCGAGGTGCGCGGGGTGCGCGTGCTCGGCCGGTTCGGCGACCTCGAACGGATCGCTCGCGAGACTCGGGCCACGACGCTGCTCGTCTGCATCGGAGATGCGGACGCCTCGGTGATGCGCCGGATCGACGCCGCCGCGGACAAGCTGGGCCTCTCGGTCATGGTGCTGCCGCCGCTCGAGCAGATCCTGCAGAACTCCTCGTCGATCGCCGAGGTGCGCGAGCTCTCCATCGAGGACCTGATCGGCAGGCATCCGGTGCGACTGGAGCTCGAGTCGATCGCGAAGTACGTCCAGGACCGCGTCGTTCTGGTGACCGGCGCGGGCGGATCCATCGGCTCGGAGCTCTGCCGCCAGTTGGCGCGCTTCGCACCTCGGGAGCTGATTCTGCTCGATCGCGACGAGACCGCGCTGCAGGCGACGCAGCTCGCCATCAGCGGTCACGGCCTGCTCGATACGCGCGACGTGGTGCTGAACGACATCCGCGACGCCGAGGCGCTGCTCGGAATCTTCGCCGAGCGCAGGCCGGACGTGGTGTTCCACACCGCGGCGTTGAAGCATCTGCCCATGCTGGAGCAGTACCCGGACGAGGCCTGGAAGACGAATGTGATGGGTACGCTCAACGTGCTGCGCGCGGCGCAGTCGGTGGGCGTCGGCACCTTCGTCAACATCTCGACGGACAAGGCGGCGAACCCGACGAGCGTGCTGGGCCATTCGAAGCGCGTCGCCGAGAAGCTGACCGCGTGGATGGCGGAGCAGACCGGCGAGCGCTACCTCTCGGTGCGCTTCGGAAATGTGATCGGCAGCCGCGGATCCATGCTGCCGACCTTCCGCGCACTCATCGAGGCGGGCGGACCGCTGACGGTGACGCACCCGGATGTCACCAGGTTCTTCATGACCATCCCGGAGGCCTGTCAACTGGTCATCCAGGCGGGAGGCATCGGGCGCCCGGGCGAGGTGCTCATCCTCGATATGGGGGAGCCGGTCGGCATCCTCGATGTGGCGAAGCGGATGATCGCGCAGTCGGGCAAGTCGATCGAGATCGTCTACACCGGCCTGCGGCACGGCGAGAAGCTGCACGAGGAGCTGGTGGCCGAGGGGGAGGGCGACGAGCGGCCGTTCCATCCGAAGATCTCGCACGCGCGCGTCGACACCATGAGCCCGGAGGTGCTGGATCACACCGGCTGGGTCGCGCGAATGGACCTCACCGATGAGGCCGGAGGGCGCGTGTCGTGATCCCGCAGAGTTGCTCCGTGGATCACGTCGGCCCCTGCAACGACGCCGTCGGGCTGCAGCTGCTCGACTGGGGGACCGCGGTCCCGATGACGGCCTTCCTCGTCACTCTGCTGCTGAGTCTCGTGCTGCCGTTCGCCGTCCGTCCACTGCTGGTGCGGCTCGGGATCATGGATGTGCCGAACGAGCGCTCCTCGCACGAGCGTCCGGTGCTCCGGGGACTGGGCCTCGCCGTCCTGATCGCGATGACGGCCGGCGGGATCCTCGCCGTCGCCCTCTTCGCCATGCGCGGCTGGCCCGGGCACTCCGTGTGGGATGTCCCGGTCGTCGTGCTCGGTGCGTCGTTGCTGGCCGGCCTGCTCGGCCTGGCTGAAGACTTGCACGGTATCAGCGTGCCGCTGCGCTCGCTGCTGCTCCTGCTGATCGCCGCGGGCTCGGCGACCGGGCTGCTGCTGACCGCGCCCACGAGTGAACTCGCCTTCGGCGGGAGCGAGGCCGCGGGCTGGTACCCGGGGCTCGCCTTCGCGCAGCTCCCCGCCTGGGTGCTGGTGCTGCTCGGGATCTACGCAGTGTTCTTCATCTCCAGCTACATCAACGTCGCCAACTTCATGGACGGGCTGAATGGGATCAGCGGCTTCCACGGCGTGATCGCCGGCCTGACCTTCGCGGCGGCCGGCGGGCTCTCCGGGATGCCGTGGCTGGCGGCGGCCGGGCTGATCCTGGCCGCGGGGTTCGGCGGCTTCCTGCCCTGGAACCTCTCGAAGCGCGGCGCCTTCCTCGGCGATGTCGGCAGCTACCTGCGCGGCGGTGCGGTCGCCGTGACGCGCTTCGCTGCGCTCGTCAGCGGTGTGCCGATCCTCGCGACGATCGGTCCGATGGTGATCTACTTCGGCGACGTCGGAGTGACGCTGTTCAAGCGGGTGCGCGCCGGCCACAAATGGGACGAGCCGCACAAGGAGCACGTGTATCAGCTGCTGCAGCAGGAGGGGCGCTCGCACGTTGCCGCCTCGGGCATCAATGCGGCCTTCACCGCCGCCGCGTCGATCCTGGGCCTCGTCTCGTTCTTCGTGCCGCCGATCTGGTGGCTGGCGCTGCTCGTCGGCGGACTCGGACTCGTCGTGGTCTATGTGCGCCTGCCGAAGGCGCGGCCGGTGGCCGAGTAGCCCGTCACGACCCCGGTTACCGGGCGTTTGAGGAGCGTGCGAAGCGCGCGACACGCCTACACCAGGCGCTAGGGGCAAAGCATCGCTTTGCGCGCCGTTTGTGCCGGGGGCGCTTGCGGCCCCGGTTACCGGGCGTTTGAGGAGCGTGCGAAGCGCGCGACACGCCCGGGTTGCACGGAACCCCGAACTCATGCGAGAATAGCTAAGTTCAGTACTTTCCGCCTGCGCGGAAATCACTGCCATGCCGTGCATAGCCCGTGAAGGTTAGGCCGCGGGCAGCGAACGCCACGCTCACAGAGTTCGCAGCCGAACCACGGTTCGGCCGCTTTGTCGTGTGGGCTTTGACAGGTGAACAGAGACCCAGTACGCCAGGTGCTTGCACAGGGATGCCAGGGCGCTGATACGCAAGACGTCCAATGCTGGGCGCGCAGAGGTGTGAGAACACCGCAACGCGACCGGTACGACGCAACTAGAAAGAGAGAGTCATATGGCGGCCCAAAAGATCCGCATTCGACTGAAGTCGTATGACCACGAGGTCATCGACACCTCCGCACGCAAGATCGTCGACACGGTGACCCGCGCGGGCGCGACCGTGATCGGCCCCGTGCCGCTCCCCACGGAGAAGAACGTGATCGCCGTGATCCGTTCGCCCCACAAGTACAAGGACAGCCGCGAGCACTTCGAGAAGCGCACGCACAAGCGTCTGATCGACATCGTCGATCCCACGCCGAAGGCCGTCGATTCGCTCATGCGCCTCGACCTGCCGGCTGACGTCAACATCGAGATCAAGCTGTAAGGGGTCTCGAATGTCGAAGAACGAACGCAACGTCAAGGGTCTCTTGGGCACCAAGCTCGGCATGACCCAGGTTTGGGACGAGAACGGCAAGATCGTTCCCGTCACCGTCATCGAGGTGGCCCCCAACGTGGTCACCCAGATCCGCACCGCAGAGGTCGACGGCTACAGCGCCGTGCAGATCGCCGCGGGCCAGATCGATCCCCGCAAGGTGAACCAGCCCACCGCCGGTCACTTCGCCAAGGCGGGCGTCACCCCGCGTCGCCACCTCACCGAGGTGCGCACCGCTGACGCCGGCGAGTACGCGCTCGGCCAGGAGCTCACCGTCGACGGCGTCTTCGAGGCCGGCCAGAAGGTCGACGTCGTCGGCACTTCGAAGGGCAAGGGCTTCGCGGGCACCATGAAGCGTCACAACTTCAAGGGCGTCTCCGCCTCGCACGGTGCGCACCGCAACCACCGCAAGCCCGGCTCGATCGGTGGCGCAGCCACCCCGGGTCGCGTGTTCAAGGGCCAGCGCATGGCCGGCCGCATGGGCAACGATCGCGTGACCGTGCAGAACCTCATCGTCCAGGCGATCGACGCCGAGAAGGGTCTGCTGCTCGTCAAGGGCGCCGTCCCCGGTGGTCGTGGCCGTCTGGTTTTCGTCCGCAACGCTGTGAAGGGGGCGTAGTTCATGGCTACCGCAACCAAGCTCGAGGTCGTCGACACCGAGGGGAAGAAGGCCGGTACGGTCGACCTGCCCGAGGCGCTCTTCGGCGCTGAGACCAATGTGCCGCTGATCCACCAGGTGGTCACCGCCCAGCTCGCCGCTGCGCGTCAGGGCACCCACAAGGCCAAGAACCGCGGCGAGGTCAGCGGTTCGGGCGTCAAGCCGTTCAAGCAGAAGGGCACCGGCCGCGCTCGTCAGGGTTCGGTCCGTGCTCCCGAGCACCGCGGCGGCGGCGTCGTGCACGGCCCGGTGCCGCGCGACTACTCGCAGCGCACCCCCAAGAAGATGATCGCCGCAGCTCTGCGCGGTCTCCTCTCGGATCGTGCCCGTGCGAACCGCCTCCACGTGGTCGAGACCTTCGGCCTGGGCGAGAAGCCCAGCACGAAGACCGCTCGCGTGGTGCTCGGCGCCATCGCCCCCGGCAAGCGCGTGCTCGTGGTCATCGACCGCGAGGACGAGGTCAGCGCACTCAGCCTGCGCAACCTGTCGGGCGTGCACGTGCTGTTCCAGGATCAGCTGAACGCCTACGACGTGGTCGTCAGCGACGATCTCGTCTTCACCAAGGCCGCGTTCGACCTGTTCGTCGCCGCGCGTCTCGAGAAGGAGGCCGCCAAGTGAGCCTGAACAAGAACCCGCACGACGTCATCATCCGCCCGATCGTCTCTGAGAAGAGCTACTCGCGGATCGACGCCAACGGTCAGTACACCTTCGAGGTGCAGCCGACGGCCAACAAGACCGAGATCAAGCTCGCCATCGAGCAGGTCTTCGGCGTGAAGGTCGCCAAGATCAACACCCTCAACCTCAAGGGCAAGACGCGCCGGACCAAGTTCGGCACCGGCAAGCGCAAGGACACCAAGCGCGCCATCGTCACCCTGCGCGAGGGCACCATCGACATCTTCACGGCTGCGCTGTAGCTCGGAAGCGAAGAGGAATAACAATGGCTATTCGTAAGTACAAGCCGACGACCCCGGGTCGTCGCGGTTCGAGCGTCGCTGACTTCGCCGAGATCACGCGTTCGACCCCTGAGAAGTCGCTGCTGCGTCCGCTGCCCAAGACCGGCGGCCGCAACAACCAGGGCCGGATCACCACCCGTCACATCGGTGGCGGTCACAAGCGCCAGTACCGCGTCATCGACTTCCGTCGTCATGACAAGGACGGCGTCGACGCCCGCGTCGCGCACATCGAGTACGACCCGAACCGCACCGCGCGCATCGCGCTGCTGCACTTCGAGGACGGCACGAAGCGCTACATCATCGCACCGGAGAAGCTGAAGCAGGGCGACATCGTCGAGTCGGGTCCGTCCGCGGACATCAAGCCCGGCAACAACCTGCCGCTGCGCAACATCCCGACCGGTACCGTGATCCACGCGATCGAACTGAAGCCGGGCGGGGGAGCGAAGCTCGCTCGTTCCGCAGGCGCCTCCGTGCGTCTCGTCGCGAAGGACGGCCCCTACGCCCAGCTGCGTCTGCCCTCGGGCGAGATCCGCAACGTCGACCTGCGCTGCCGCGCCACGGTCGGCGAGGTGGGCAACGCCGAGCAGTCGAACATCAACTGGGGCAAGGCCGGCCGTATGCGCTGGAAGGGCGTCCGCCCGACCGTCCGCGGCGTCGTGATGAACCCGGTCGACCACCCGCACGGTGGTGGCGAGGGTCGCACCTCGGGTGGTCGCCACCCGGTCAGCCCGTGGGGCCAGAAGGAAGGCCGCACGCGCAAGAAGAACAAGGAAAGCGACAAGTTCATCGTTCGTCGCCGCAACGCTGGCAAGAAGCGCTAGCCGGCAGGTAAGGAGAAGAAGATGCCTCGTAGTCTCAAGAAGGGCCCCTTCGTCGACAACCACCTGCTTGGCAAGGTGGTTGCCCAGAACGAAGCTGGCACCAAGAACGTGATCAAGACCTGGTCGCGCCGTTCGATGATCATCCCTGCGATGCTCGGTCACACCATCCCGGTGCCCGACGGTCGCAAGCACATCCCGGTGTTCGTCACCGAGACGATGGTCGGTCACAAGCTGGGCGAGTTCGCCCCGACCCGCACCTTCCGCGGCCACGTGAAGGACGACAAGAAGGGCCGTCGCCGCTGACGCGGTGACGTGAAGGAGGAAGAGAAATGGTGGAGTCGATCGCACGCGTGCGTCATATCCGCGTCACCCCCCAGAAGGCCCGTCGTGTTGTTGACCTGATCCGCGGCAAGAACGCCCAGGAGGCCCTGGCCATCCTGAAGTTCGCCCCGCAGGCCGCCTCGGAGCCGGTGTACAAGCTGGTCGCCTCGGCGATCGCGAACGCCCGCGTCAAGGCCGACAACGACAACCTGCGTCTCAACGAGGACGAGCTCGTCGTAGCTCGCGCCTTCGTGGACGAGGGCACCACGCTCAAGCGGTTCCGCCCCCGTGCTCAGGGCCGCGCGTTCCGCATCAACAAGCGCACGAGCCACATCACGGTCATTCTGCAGACCGCCGATGAGCTGGCGTCTGCGAAGAAGGGAGCCTAAGGTATGGGCCAGAAGATTCATCCCTACGGCTTCCGCCTCGGGGTTACCACTGACCACGTCTCGCGCTGGTTCTCGGACTCGACCAAGAAGGGTCAGCGTTACGCCGACTACCTGGCCGAGGACATCAAGATCCGCCAGCACCTGGCCACGACCCTCGATCGCGCCGGCGTGAGCCGGATCGAGATCGAGCGCACCCGTGACCGCGTCCGCGTGGACATCCACTCGGCTCGCCCGGGCATCGTCATCGGCCGCCGCGGCGCCGAGGCCGAGCGCATCCGCGCCGATCTCGAGAAGATCACCGGCAAGCAGATCCAGCTGAACATCCTCGAGGTGAAGAACCCCGAGGCCGACGCTCAGCTGGTCGCGCAGGGCATCGCCGAGCAGCTCTCCGCTCGCGTGGCGTTCCGCCGTGCGATGCGCAAGGGTCTGCAGGGCGCACAGCGCGCCGGCGCCAAGGGCATCCGCATCCAGGTCTCGGGTCGTCTCGGCGGCGCCGAGATGAGCCGGTCGGAGTTCTACCGCGAGGGTCGTGTGCCGCTGCACACGCTGCGCGCGAACATCGACTACGGCTTCTACGAGGCCAAGACCACCTTCGGCCGCATCGGCGTGAAGGTCTGGATCTACAAGGGTGACCTCACCAACAAGGAACTCGCTCGTGAGCAGGCGGCCCAGAAGCCGTCTCGCGATCGCGGCGACCGCCGCCGTGCGCCCCGTGGCGCTCAGGCCGAGGCTGCGCCCGCCGCAGCAGGAGCGGAGAAGTAAGTCATGCTGATTCCCCGTCGAGTCAAGTACCGCAAGCAGCACCACCCCGGTCGCAGCGGTCAGTCCAAGGGTGGCAACAAGGTCACCTTCGGCGAGTTCGGCATCCAGGCCCTGACCCCGGCTTACGTGACCAACCGTCAGATCGAGTCCGCTCGTATCGCGATGACGCGTCACATCAAGC
>CAMFIY010000104.1 GCA_945952575.1 uncultured Leucobacter sp. | reverse complement strand
CGGCGGCCGCCGGGCCCTGGGAGCCGCTCGCGCTAGCGGGGCCCGGCGTCGCGTCTCCGCCCACCGGTCTCTTCTCGAAGCGCGACACGCCCCAGCGGAGATCGTGGCCCAGCGCATCGGCCTCGATCTCCACCGAGGTGCCGCTCTTCTCCTCCCGCTCCCACTGCCGGACTCGGAGCCGACCGCTCACGATCACTCGTTCTCCTTTGCGCAGCGACTCCTTGGCGTGCTCCGCGAGCGACCGGAATGCCGTCACGCCATAACAGTTCGTGGCGCCGTCGACCCACTTCTGCTGCTGCCGGTCGTAGCGCCGCTCGCCGCTCGCAACCCGGAATGCGCAGAAGGTGAGCCCCGATTGCGTGGTGATCATCCGGGGCTCGGAAGCGACGGTGCCGACGATGTTGATGATGTTCTGAGTGATCATGATGTGCTCCTGCTGTCGTAAGGGCCCGCACGGACATCCGCGCGGATGGCGGGAAGGCCGGGGCCGTGCCTGCACGCCGGCCATCCCGACTCCAGGATGGGGCAGCGAATCGCGGGGGACCGGCGCGAGTCCCGAATCTGTGGAGAACTCGTCGACATGCCGGATTTCGGCTCCCTGTGAGCGCAGAGTCTCCGAAGACGGGGATCATCGAGTGCGAGGCAGGCGACGCTGCTGCGAGCCCCTCCCTGAGTCTCAGCCGGAGCCTCGACCGCTACACTGGCCCGATGCCGTTCGCACCCCGATCCCGCCGCCAGATCGGCCGCGCTCGTGCGACGAGCGCGCTCGCGGTCGGCGTGGTCGTTTGGGGCTCGGTCGCCCTGACCGGATGCGCAGCAGCACCGGAACCGGTCGATCCGCCTCCGACCGCCACCACGCCCGCACCGGTCGAGCAGCCCGTGCTGCATCCCGACGGAACGGCGGGGGAGAACCTGCCGCTCTTCACCTCGACGCTGCAGTCCTACGCGAAGGGGAACGGGCGGATCGAGGGGCGCCCGATCGTCGACGCGCTCGGAAAGGCCGGTTTCGAGCAGCAGCACATGCAGGTGAGCTTCGACCGGACCAAGACCGATCTCATCGCGGACAGCATCTTCGTCTCCGTGCGCTTCGGCCACGATTGCCTGGTCGGCCAGGTGCTCACGGACACCCGCGCCGTCTATGCGGAGCAGGCGGCCGCGCTCGGTCCGAAACGGAATCTCTGCCTCATCGGCGACACCCGCCCGATCGACTGGTAGCGGCTCGGACTCCGGCGACCCGGCGCCGCGTCAACTCAGATCCCAGAGCATCCGGTAGTAGGCGATGCGTGAGGGATCCGCTTCGATCCCGTATCCCTCGTAGACGAATCGCTCGTAGCCCGTTCCGTAGTTCCATTCGGTGCTCCAAGCCGCGACCGCGAGATCGGCCCAGCGATCCGCCACTCCGAGCGAGCCGAGATCCACGTGCGCGGCGAAGCCGCCCGCGGCATCGAGCAGCGTATTGGGCGCGCACGCGTCGCCGTGGCACACGACCGGTCGATCGAGGGCGGGAGGATCCTGCAGCAGCGCCCAGGCGCGATCCGGAGAGATGCCTCGGTGGGTCTCGCCCCATTTCTCCGGTGTCCACTCGGCATCCCAGAGACCGCGCTCCCGCCGCTCGGCAGCTCGACGCAACCGCCGATCCACCGACCAGTCGAACGGACAGGTCGCGGGATCCAGTCGCTCGTGCAGTTTGCGCAGACCGAGTCCGATCGTGCGGGCCGCGATCTCCGGGCGTGCGATCCACTTCGGCGCGACGGCCGATTCCGAGTCGATTGCGGCCGTCACGAGCCAGGAGCCGGTCGCATCGGCGCCTGCGCGGAGCACTCGGGGGACCGCGGCCCCCTGTGCAGCGGCCCAGTTCAGCCGCACGCCCTCGTCGGCGAGGTCGATCTCGGGAGTGCCGGCCGCCGTCCACTTGAGGTAGCAGCGCTCTTCCGCGTCGAAGAAGGTCAGGCCTCCCAGCTCGTTCCTCCACACCGTTGTGAGCGGACGCCCCTGGCTGAGCCGTGCGATGGCTTCGGGCGGATCCACGTCCCGCTCGGGCGCGCTCGCGAGATGATCCTGCTGCATCCCACCAGCCTAGGCGCGACGGTAGAGTAGTGGGCGGTCCGACAATCCTCTCGAACAAGGAGTCCGAGGCGCCGCGCGCCCGAAAGCATATGGCTGAGTACATTTACCAGATGGTCCGCGCCCGCAAGGCGGTCGGTGACAAGCTCATTCTCGACGATGTGACCATGGCGTTCCTGCCCGGGGCGAAGATCGGCATGGTCGGCCCGAACGGTGCGGGCAAGTCGACGATCCTGAAGATCATGGCCGGGCTCGACACGCCCTCGAACGGCGAAGCCGCGCTGGCACCCGGATACACGGTCGGCATCCTGATGCAGGAGCCCGAGCTCGATGAGACGAAGACCGTGCTCGAGAACATCGAGGACGGCGTCGCGATCAAGGTCAAGCTCGATCGTTTCAACGAGATCTCGTTGCTGATGGCCGAGCCGGATGCGGACTTCGACTCGCTGCTCGCCGAGATGGGCACGCTGCAGGAGGAGATCGACGCCGCCGACGGCTGGGATCTCGACAACCAGCTCGAGCAGGCGATGGATGCGCTGCGCACGCCCCCGGGCGACGCGCAGATCGGACCGCTCTCGGGCGGCGAGAAGCGCCGCGTGGCGCTCGCGAAGCTGCTGCTGCAGAAGCCGGATCTGCTGCTGCTCGACGAGCCGACGAACCACCTCGACGCCGAGAGCGTGCTGTGGCTCGAGCAGCACCTGCAGAAGTATCACGGCGCCGTGATCGCCATCACCCACGACCGCTACTTCCTCGACAACGTCGCGGAGTGGATCGCCGAGGTCGACCGCGGTCGCCTCATCGGCTACGAGGGCAACTACTCCACCTATCTGGAGAAGAAGTCCGAGCGTCTCGACATCCAGGGCAAGAAGGACGCGAAGCTCGCGAAGCGGCTGAAGGACGAGCTGGACTGGGTGCGTTCGAACGCGAAGGGCCGACAGGCGAAGTCGAAGGCCCGGCTCGCGCGCTACGAGGAGATGGCCGCGGAGGCCGAGCGGACGCGCAAACTCGACTTCGAGGAGATCCAGATCCCCGCGGGTCCCCGCCTGGGCAACGTCGTGATCGAGGCCAAGGGTCTCAAGAAGGGTTTCGGCGATCGCACGCTGATCGACGGGCTCTCCTTCTCGCTGCCGCCGAACGGCATCGTCGGCGTGATCGGCCCGAACGGCGTCGGCAAGACGACGCTCTTCAAGACGATCGTGGGTCTCGAGCCGCTCGACGAGGGCGAGCTGCGGATCGGCGAGACCGTGAAGATCAGCTACGTGGATCAGTCCCGCGCCAATATCGACCCCGACAAGACACTGTGGGAGGTCGTCAGCGACGGGCTCGACATCATCACGGTGGGCAAGACCGAGATCCCGTCGCGCGCCTACGTGTCGAAGTTCGGCTTCAAGGGGCCGGATCAGCAGAAGAAGGCCGGCGTGCTCTCGGGCGGCGAGCGCAATCGCCTGAACCTGGCGCTCACGCTCAAGGAGGGCGGCAATCTGCTGCTGCTCGACGAGCCGACGAACGACCTGGACGTCGAGACCCTGCAGTCGCTCGAGAACGCCTTGCTCGAGTTCCCCGGCTGCGCGGTCGTGATCACCCACGATCGCTGGTTCCTGGATCGCATCGCCACGCACATCCTCGCCTACGAGGGCACGGAGGAGAACCCGGCGGCCTGGCACTGGTTCGAGGGCAACTTCGAGGCCTACGAGGCGAACAAGGTCGAGCGGCTCGGGCCTGAGGCGGCGAAGCCGTCCCGGGTGACGTATCGCAAGCTGACCAGGAACTGACGTGTCCCGCGCCCATGTCGACATCGAGCTCCGTTGGGGCGACCAGGACGCGTACGCGCACATCAACAATGTGACCTATGCGCGGTTCCTGGAGGAGGCGCGGGTACGGGTCTTCGAGCTCGGGTCCGCGCGGGAGCGCACCGGCATGGAGCGTCACTTCCGCGGGGATGGGACGAGCGGGCTCAAGACGCTGGTGGCGAATCAGCGGATCGAGTTCCTCCGCGTGCTGGAATACGCGGCGCGTCCGGTGACCGTGGAACTCTGGATCGGAAAGCTCGGAGGATCCAGCCTCGAGATCCACTACGAGATCCTCGACGGATCGCAGAGGGAGCGCGTCGTCGTGGCCCGGGCCATCACGACCGTGGTGGTCGTCGACGGAGAGAGCCTGCGGCCGGTTCGGCTGAGCGATGAGGGCAGGGCGTCGATCGAACCGTGGATGGACCAGCCCCTGCAGCTGCGCCGGGGCTGAGCTCTGCGGCGATCTGTGCTAGGCTCGATGCTTGGCTTGCGTGTGGATCACACCACACATGCCGCGGGGTGCCCTCTCTCACCGCGCGGAGCAGATCAGACGGACCTTTACCTGTAAGGACACAACCCAACGTGGCAAATATCAAGTCGCAGCTGAAGCGCATCAAAACCAACGCGAAGGCGACCGAGCGCAACAAGGCGTACAAGAGCGAGCTGCGCACCGCCGTGCGCCAGACCCGTGACGCCATCGCCGCAGGCGACAAGGCGCTCGCCGAGCAGAAGCTGCAGCACGCCAGCCGCAAGCTGGACAAGGCAGTGAGCAAGGGCGTCATCCACCAGAACCAGGCGGCGAACCGCAAGTCGAAGCTCGCCGTCCAGGTGGCCGCGCTGTAATCCGGCGGCACACGCATTCGAGAGGGCTCCCGCTTCGGCGGGGGCCCTCTCGCGTTCAGGCCCCGACCACGACCTCGTCGCCGATGCGCAGAGTGCCGCCCGGGCCCCTCGGCAGGAGCAGGCGCCCGAGCGTCGGCTCGCTCATTCCGAGAGCACCGGTCAGCGTCTTGAGCACGGGGGCATCGCGGTGTCCGGTGTCGGGGTTCGCGTGGGTCGCCAGGCAGCGGACGATCGGGCCCTGCGCCGAGAACCCCACCGCGCCGAGGCGGATCGGCCCGCTCCACCCCAGCTCGTCCCGCGCGGCGACGCCTTCGACGACGACATTGGAGCGCAACCTCCGGTCATCGATCGACGGCGCCCGCTCGGGGCCGGATCCCGCGGCGGCGCCCGAGCGCAGCTCGGCGACACTCGCCCGGCTGTGGATGGAGACGAAGCCGCGCGGACGGTCCTGGAACCGCGAGCGCACCCCGTCTCCGACGAGCACGAGCGGAAGCCTGCCCGGACGGCGCAGCCGGGCCCCCTCGGGCGAGGCGAGGACGTAGTCCGTGACGACCTCGGTGAAGCCCCGCCGGCCCGACTCGTCGAGCGCCGTGTCGAGGAGCAGTTGCGCGCCGAGACGCACGACCACTCGGCGCTCGGTCTCGTCATAGCTGAGCCTCAGCGCCGCGAGGGCGGGGAAGTCCTGCAGCGAGAGCCCCTTCGACTTCGGCCAGTAGTCGAGGCCGTCGCGATCCTCGGGCTCCCGCGCATCGGCGAAGCGGAAGGCGAGCACCCGATCGCCGGCGACCCGGCCGTCGTCCTGCACGGTGAGCGTCTCGCGCGCCTCCGGCGTGAACCCCTTGACGGGGTATCGGTACAGTGCGGTGATGCGGGGCATGCCCCTATCTTCTCAAGCCCCGCACTGTGAGAGAATGGGCGAGTATGTCTCCACGTAGCTCGAACCCCCCAGCGCCGGCCGCGACCGATCCCGCGAAGATCCGCAACTTCTGCATCATCGCGCACATCGACCACGGCAAGTCGACGCTCGCCGACCGGATGCTGCAGATCACCGGTACCGTCCCCGAACGCGAGATGCGCGCCCAGTACCTCGATCGGATGGACATCGAGCGCGAGCGCGGCATCACGATCAAGTCGCAGGCCGTGCGCATGCACTGGGACGCAGACGGCGGGTCCTACGCGCTCAACATGATCGACACGCCCGGCCACGTCGACTTCAGCTACGAGGTCTCGCGTTCCCTGGCCGCCTGCGAGGGAGCGATCCTGCTCGTCGACGCCGCACAGGGCATCGAGGCGCAGACCCTCGCCAACCTCTATCTGGCGATGGAGAACGACCTCGAGATCATCCCGGTGCTCAACAAGATCGACTTGCCCGCGGCCGATCCCGAGCGTGTCTCCCGCGAGATCGCGGATCTCATCGGCGGGGACCCCGACGACATCCTCAAGGTGTCGGGCAAGACCGGCGCCGGAGTGGAGGAGCTGCTCGATCGCGTCGTCGAGCGGATCCCCGCACCCGTCGGCCAGGCGGATGCGCCGGCTCGCGCCATGATCTTCGACTCGGTCTACGACTCCTATCGCGGAGTGGTGACCTACGTGCGCATGGTCGACGGCCGTCTCTCGCCGCGGGAGAAGATCACCATGATGTCCACCGGCGCCGAGCACGAGGCGCTCGAGATCGGCGTCTCCGCGCCCGAGCCGGTGCCGACGAAGGGCCTCTCCGTCGGCGAGGTCGGCTATCTGATCACAGGTGTGAAGGATGTCCGTCAATCGAAGGTGGGCGATACGGTCACCGGAAAGCAGCGCCCCGCGAAAGAGGCGCTGCCCGGCTACACCGATCCGAAGCCGATGGTCTTCTCGGGCCTGTATCCGATCGACGGCAGCGACTATCCGGTGCTGCGCGAGGCGCTCGACAAGCTCAAGCTATCCGACGCGGCGCTGCAGTACGAGCCCGAGACCTCGGTGGCGCTCGGCTTCGGTTTCCGCTGCGGGTTCCTCGGTCTGCTGCATCTCGAGATCATCTCCGAGCGGCTCCGCCGCGAGTTCGACCTCGATCTCATCGCCACCGCCCCGAGCGTGATCTACCAGGTCACCCGCGAGGACGGCCAGGAGGTCACCGTCACGAACCCCTCCGAGTACCCGGACGGCAAGATCGGAAGCGTGCGCGAGCCGATGGTGCGCACCGCGATCCTCGCCCCCAAGGACTACGTCGGAACCATCATGGAGCTCTGCCAGAGCCGGCGCGGCAGCCTGCTCGGGATGGAGTATCTCGGCGAACGGGTCGAACTGCGCTACGCGATGCCGCTCGGCGAGATCGTCTTCGACTTCTTCGATCACCTGAAGAGCCGCACCCAGGGCTACGCGAGCCTCGACTACGAGCCGATGGGAGAGCAGGAGGCCGACCTCGTGAAGGTCGACATCCTGCTGCAGGGCGACAAGGTCGACGCGTTCAGCGCCATCGTGCACCGCGACAACGCCTATCACTACGGCACCATGATGGCCGAGCGGCTGCGCAAGCTGATCCCGCGTCAGCAGTTCGAGGTGCCGATCCAGGCCGCCATCGGCGCGCGGGTGATCGCCCGCGAGACCATCCGCGCGATCCGCAAGGACGTGCTCGCGAAGTGCTACGGCGGCGACATCAGCCGCAAGCGCAAACTGCTCGAGAAGCAGAAAGAGGGCAAGAAGCGGATGAAGATGGTCGGTCGCGTCGAAGTGCCGCAGGAGGCGTTCATCGCGGCGCTGAGCGGCGACATCGAGGGGAAGGAAACGAAGAAGTGAGCGGCGAGCAGGGGAGCGGCGCGGCGCGGCGCAGCACCCACGTCGATCACGGCGCGTTCTACGCGGCGGTCGGCGCGTCTTCGGCGCCGGACCTCATGCGGTTCCCTCCGGAGGGCAGCACCCCGTTCGAATTCCGCATGCAGATCGGCAGCGGGTCCGAGCGCTTCCTCATCGCGTCGACCAGCCTCATGACCTGGGGCGCCCAGCGCGGCGTCGGCGTGCGTGTGCGGGACATCGAGCAGGGCGACGGAGGCCAGTACGCCGGAGTGGAATTCGATGAGCACGGCACCCCGCAGCCGATGGTCGCCGCGGAGCTCGAGTACGGCCCGGACGGCGAGTCGTTCGTCACGGCGGGCACCCTGGTCACGCTGCACTGGGCTGACGGGCGCGTGCCGCGGCGCGTGCGCGTGGTCTACACGGTCAGCGAACCGCGGCGGATCGGCTATGCCTGGGGCAGCGCCGACGGCGAGGGCGCGGTCGGCGAGGAGCGCCTCCTGGTGGAGCATCGCGAGGACGACACCGTATGGGCGTCGGCGCGGGGCTTCCTGTGGGCGGCGGAGGGCGTCAAGCTCGACCGCAAGAGCCGGATCCCGATCAAGCAGCTGCTGAAGGAATCACAGGCGCAGCTTGCGGCGCTCGTGACCGGCGTGCTGCCGGCGGACGGCTAGCGTGCCGAGCACCCTGCCCGAGGGGGATCCCGCGCCGCTCGACGGTTCGCTGCCCGAGAGCGCGGCCATCGGTTCCGACGAGCGGGACTTCGGCGTCTACATCCACGTGCCCTACTGTCGCGTGCGCTGCGGCTACTGCGACTTCAACACCTACACCGCGAGCGAGCTCGGCCCGGGAGTCGGCCAGGCGGGCTATGCTGCGCAGGCCGAGGCGGAGTTGGGCTTCGGCGCCGCCGCGCTGCGGCGCGCGGGCGTGCAGGATCGTGCCGTCTCCACGGTGTTCTTCGGGGGCGGCACGCCGACCCTGCTGCCTGCGACGGATCTCGCGTCGATGCTGGCGCGGGTGCGCAGCGAGTGGGGGATCGCCGCCGGAGCCGAGGTGACGACCGAGGCGAATCCGGACTCGGTCGACGAAGCCTATCTGCAGACCCTCGCAGAGGCCGGCTTCACCCGGGTGAGCTTCGGGATGCAGTCTGCGGTGCCGCATGTGCTCGCCACGCTCGACCGCACGCACACGCCCGCGCGGGTGCCCCAGGTGGTGGCCTGGGCGCGAGCGGCCGGGCTCCAGGTGAGCGTCGATCTCATCTACGGCACGCCGGGCGAATCGCTCGACGACTGGCGGTTCTCGGTCGATGCGGCCCTCGCCTGCGCTCCCGATCACCTCTCGGCGTACGCGCTCATCGTCGAACCGGGGACGAAGCTGGCGGCGCAGATCCGACG
>CAMFIY010000103.1 GCA_945952575.1 uncultured Leucobacter sp. | reverse complement strand
CTGCACGGCGACGTTCGCCGGGTCGTCGAAGCGGACGTAGACGTAGGGATCCACTCGGGCGAACTCCGCCGCGCGGCGCAGCAGGTCGAGATACTCCTCGTATGCGGCCCCGCCACGGGCGAGCGGCAGCAGCGATGCCTCGGCGATCAGCGTCTGGCGGTGCTCGAGCCAGGTGCCGATCAGCATGGGGTGCGTGTTCACGAAGAAGAGGAGGCCGAGCGCCGAGCCGTTGCCGATGCCGATCATGCGGCGCAGCTCGCGATCGAGCACGGCGGCGCCCGGGTTGCGATGCCTCGCCATCGTCTCGACGAGATCGGAGGCGAACTCGCGCATGACGAACGCCGAGAGCAGCTGGGCGTGCAGCGGGAGGCGCAGCGGGTGATCCTGCTCCAGGGTCAGGAAGGAGCGCGTCAGGAAGGTGCCGTTGCCGTCGAGGCCGGTGTTGCGCATGAGGTAACCGACCTCCCACAGGGAGCGGGTGTCCGGCTGCTCGCCCCGCGCGAGCGCGTCGACGGCCTGGTTGAACGCGCGGAAGCTGCGGTTCGATCGCGCCCACGTGAGCGTGCCGGGCACCGCGCGGCCGGCGTAGAGCTTCGGCAGCTCGGCACGGGTGGTCGCCCGGTCCTCAGCGGTCGTCGGCCCCTCGATGAGCGCCCCCATCATGTCCCAGTTCTGCCCCGTGATGCGGCCGGTGCGACCGTCCATCGTCGGCTCGAAGCTGAAGACGACGAAGTCGAAGACCCGCCCCCCGCCGGCGGTGATGCGGTAGAGCGCCTCGCCCTCGGCGCGATCGTTCACGTCGAATGCGACCTTCTCGAAGGTCCACGCCTCGCGCTGCATCTTCTCGAGCAGGCTCCGGCCGGCCGAGATGCGGCTCGACGGCAGCGACTGCAGGCGAGCGGGATCGAGCAGCAGATCGGGATCGAGGATCCGCCGAGGGACCTCGGCGAGGCTCGGAGACGTGACGGTCATCGGCACTCCTTCATAGGGGCTTTCGGGTGGGGTGGTCAGGTGTGAAGAATTCCGGAGCTCTGCTCGGTCAGATCCTCGATCGCGCGCGCTCCGGCCTCGAGCACGGAGAGCGCATGATCGGGCTTGGTGCGGCCGAGCGGCCAGTGCGCCGAGAGCGCGAAGCGCACCTGGCCGGGGGTGCGGCCGACGGGCACGGCGACGATCTCGATGGGGTCGAACTCGTCGTCGACCAGCACGGCGTAGCCGTCCTGCCGGATACGGGCGCGCTCCTCGGGGGTGGGGAGCTCGATGCCGCGCTGCGCGAGCGAGCGCAGCTCGGAGTCCTCCATGTAGCTCGCGAGGACGGAGCCCAGGGCGCTGCCCGTGATCTCGAAGCGCTGCCCGTGGGCGAGCGAGACGTGTACGTTGCGCGGGGGCAGCCCCCGGCTCACGATGGCGATCGCGTCGCCGTCGATGGTGCCGAGCGAGATGCCCTCGCCGAGGCGGTCGGCGATGCCGGCGAGTTCGGCCGCGATGCGCTCATCGAGACTGGAGTGGCGGAGTGCGGCCTGGCCGAGGCGTACCGGCGCGAAGGTGAGGGCATAGGATCCCTGCGCGTTCGTGGTGAGCCACCCGGCGGCCACGAGCGTGACCAGCTGGCGGTGCACCATCGAGCGGGATCCGCCGACGCGGCGTGCGATCTCGGAGACGCCGAAGGCGCCGTCGGTCTTCGCGATCTCCTCGAGCAGACGCAGCATCTTGAGATTCGAGGTCAGCGGGGCGGTTCCGGCGGGCTCGGAAGCTGCGGGCTTGGCGGTGGGTGCGGTCATCGGTGATCTCCTCCAATCTCACGTCACTGTATAGATGACATATGCCATCAATCGGTGACATGAAGTTACTCACTCGGCCGTCCGACTGTCAACTCTTCAGACCGAAATTTCAACAGCTGAGCGAAACTACCCTTGGATAACAAAATCAGAACACGGGCTTGACGCAGATGCCATCCGAGGTAGTATCGCTCTCACTGCTTCCGAAAATAGTAGCAGTTGTCACGAAATAGTTGACAACAGAACGACAGCGAGGTCGTAAACGTCCTCGAAAAGATCTGGTGCAACCGAGACACCACCACATCGAAAGGACCTGCGATATGGCACCGAAGAAGCTTCGGCTGCTCACAGGAGCCCCTGTTCTGATCCTGGCCGGCGCCCTCGCGCTCACCGGATGCGCGCAGGGGGCCACGGGCGGAAACACGACGACCGCGAAGACCGGCACCCTCGTCATCGACCAGGCGTTCACCGCCCAGTCGATCGACCCGGCCACGATCTTCCAGGTCACCGACAGCATCGTCGCGAGCGGCATCTACCAGACGCTCTTCACCTGCATCGACAACGTCTCCGAGCCGAAGCCGCTCCTGGCCGAGTCGTTCGAGGAGAACGCCGACGCGACCGAGTTCACCATCAAGCTCCGCAGCGACGCGAAGTTCGCCGACGGCAACCCGGTCACCGCGGACGACGTGGCCTTCTCGCTCAACCGCCTGAAGAACCTCAACGCGAGCCCCGCCTACCAGATGGCCGGCATCACGGTCGAGCCCGTCGACGACAGCACCGTCAAGATCACCGCCGAGCAGTCGACCCCCTACATGGAGGCCAAGCTCACCGGCCCCAGCTTCTCGATCGTCGACGCCGAGGCCGTGCAGGCCGCCGGCGGATCCGACGCGAAGGACGCGGAGAAGACCGACAAGGCCGGCAATCTCTTCACCCAGGCCGACAACGGCGTGGGCAGCGGCCCTTACGTGCTCGACAGCTACGACACCAACTCCCAGATCGTCCTGAAGAAGAACGACAAGTACTGGGGCGACGCGCCGGCATACGATCGGATCGTCATCCGCAACGTCAACAATGCGCAGCAGCAGAAGGCGAACATCGAGGGCGGCGAGAGCCAGATCGCGCTCGACATCCCCGGCCGCATCGCGGAGGGCATGAAGTCCGACAGCCTGCAGGTCCAGTCCTCACCGTCGCCCGAGGTGCTCTACCTCGCGATGCAGCAGAAGGCCGGCACCCCGACCGCCGATCCCGACATCGTCAAGGCCGTCAAGCTCGGCATCGACTACCAGGCCCTCATCACCCTCGTGGGCGCGGGCGCCAAGTCGGCATCCGGCATCATCCCCTCGATGATGCTCGGCGCACTGCCCGAGAGCGACGCGCCCCAGTCGGATCCGGCAGCCGCGAAGCAGCTCCTCGCCGACGCCGGCAAGACCGGCACCGAGATCACGCTCGACTACGCGAACGACTACACGCGTCTCGCGGGCATCGACTACAACGTGCTCGCCCAGGGCATCCAGACCCAGCTCGAGGCGATCGGCCTGAAGGTCAAGCTGAACCCGACGCCGACCTCCACCTCGCTGCAGCGCTACGTCGACGGCGAGACCGAGATGGCGCTCTGGTCTTGGCCGCCGGACATCGCTGACCCCTCCGAGGTCCTGGTCTTCGCGCCCGGCGGACTCATCGGCGACCGTCTGCACTGGGACAAGACGACCGAGCCCGATCTGGTCAAGCTGACCGAGACGGCCGCGACCGCCATCGGCGATCAGCGCGCCGCCGCGTTCAGCGCCTGGGACAAGGCGATGAACGAGAAGGCCCCCTTCGCCTTCCTGCTGGAGCCGTCGTTCTTCTTGGTAGTTTCGAAGAGCGTCTCCCACGTGAGCCACACCCCGGTGGCCACGATCAATCTCTCGCAGATCAAGTAACCGATCACCCGCAAAGGGACAATCAACGTGACTCAGACAGTCTCCGAACCCGGGGCGGGCGCTCAGCAGGCGCCCGCCCCGGGCAGGGGCGGCGGAAGCGGGTACCTCCGCTTCATCCTGCGCCGCCTCGGCACCTCGCTCATCACCCTCTTCGGGATCACCCTGGTCTCATTCGGCTTGGGCGTGCTCGTGCCGCTGCGGCCGGAGACGGCGAACCTGAGTCAGCAGGCGCTCTCGAACCCGGAGGCCGTCGCCGCCTTCCGCGAGAAGTTCGGCCTCGATCTGCCCGTGTGGGAGCAGTACCTGCGCTACCTCGGCGGCCTCGTCCACGGCGACCTCGGCATCTCGCAGCAGACCGGCCGGCCCATCGCGACCGATCTGGGCAAGTACGCCCCCGCCACACTCGAGCTCGTCCTCTGGGCCACCGTGCTCTCCGTGCTGATCGGCGTCACGCTCGGCATCATCGCCGCCAGCGCCCGCAACCGCTGGCCCGACCACGTCTCGCGCCTCATCTCGCTGCTCGGCGTGAGCCTGCCGACCTACTGGCTCGCCCTCGTCGGCTCCACCTTCTTCTTCCGCCAGCTCGGCTGGCTCCCCGGCAGCGGCCGCCTCGACGCGGCGATCACACCGCCGCCCACGGTCACCGGCTTCTACACGATCGACTCCCTGCTCGTCGGCGACTTCGCCGCGTGGCAGTCCGCGGTGAGCCATCTGATCCTGCCGGCCATCATCCTGGCCCTCTCCAACCTCGGCATGGTGCTCCGTTTCACCCGCAGCGCGGTGATCGACGGTCTCAACACCGACGCGGTGAAGGCGGCACGGGTCAAGGGCCTGCCGACCACCCGCGTGCTGATGCGCTACGCGGTCCGCAGCGCGTCCAGCCCGATCATCACCGTCACCGCGCTCTCCTTCGGATTCCTCCTCGCCGCGACCGTGTACGTCGAGCAGATCTTCTCCTGGGGCGGGCTCGGCCAGTACGCCTACCGCTCCGCGACGAACCTCGACGTCACCGCGATCACCGGCATCTCGGTCGTCATCGCGGTCATCTTCCTCGTGGTGAACTTCCTCGCCGACATCCTGGCCTCGGCCTTCGACCCAAGGATCCGCCTGCAATGAGCCGCACAGATGTCCTCTCGCTGGTCGACGATCCCCGCCCGGGGAAGCGGCCCGGCCGGATCCCGAAGTGGCTCCGCACACCCTCGATCATCGCCTCCTTCGCCGTGCTGCTCGCTTGGCTCGTCGTGATCCTCGTCCCGGCCGTGATCCCGCACAGCCCGACCGAGACGGTCGGCGCGGCCCTCGCGCCGCCGGACGGAACCGCCCTGCTCGGCACCGACGCGCTCGGGCGCGACAATCTGAGCCGCACGCTCGCGGCGGCCGCGACCTCGGTGCCGAACGGCCTGCTCATCGTGCTCGCCGCGGCGGTCATCGGCACGGTCGTCGGCCTGATCGCCGGTTTCTTCGGCGGCTGGATCGACGAGATCCTGATGCGCGTCGCCGACCTGGTGTTCGCGTTCCCCGGCATCATCCTCGCCATGGCGATCGCCGCAGCGCTCGGCCCGAGCGTGCACAACGCGGTCATCGCGGCGGCCATCAGCTGGTGGCCGGCCTACGCCCGCGCCGTGCGCTCGATCGTGCTGGCGCTCCGGGAGTCGGAGTTCGTGCTGTCGAATCGCCTCTCCGGCGTCGGCGCGTTCCGCTCGATCGTCGTCGACCTCTTCCCCGCGGTCAGCGGATCCGTGCTCGTGCTCGCCATGCTCGACATCGGCTCGGCGATCCTCTTCCTCGCGGGCCTCTCCTTCCTCGGCCTCGGCGCCGTGCCGCCGACCCCCGAATGGGGCTCGATGATCTCCGGAGCCGTGCAGTACTTCGACCAGTGGTGGCTGGCGGTCGCACCCGGCCTCGCCATCGTGACCGTGGTCCTCGCCTTCAACATCATCGGCGACGCGATCCGCGACAACCTCGAACCCCGTCTGGCGGAGAACGGAGGCGAGTCATGAGCCTGCTCACGGTCGAGCACCTGACCATCGCGCGCGCCAGCGGCCGGGGCGAGCCCCTCGTCGACGACGTGTCCTTCACCGTCGACGCCGGCGAGGTCGTGGGCGTGGTCGGCGAGAGCGGCTCGGGCAAGACGCTCACCGGCCTCAGCCTGCTGGGGCTCCTGCCCGACGGCCTCACCGCGACCGGATCGCTGAGCTTCGACGGGCGCGAGCTGCTCGCGCAGAGCCGCTCGGAATGGGAGCGCACCCGCGGCGCCGACATCGCGATGGTGCTGCAGGATCCGTCCTCGAGCCTGCACCCCATGCTCAAGCTCGGCGAGCAGCTGACCGATCACGTCCGCCTGCACCTCGGCATGAGCAAGACGGACGCGCGGGCGCGCGCCCTCGAGCTGCTGGCGCGCGTCCATCTGCCCGACCCCGAGCGGATCCTGACGCAGTACCCGCACCAGCTCTCCGGCGGCATGAAGCAGCGCGTATCCATCGCGGTCGCGCTGGCCTGCGATCCGAAGCTGCTGATCGCCGACGAGCCGACCACGGCCCTCGACGCGAACCTGCGCACCGGCATCATCGCGCTGCTCGACGAGCTGCGCCGCGAGAGCGGCATGGGCGTGATCTTCGTGACGCACGACCTCGCCATGCTGAGCTCGATCGCGGATCGGCTCTACGTGTTCCGCACCGGGCACATCGTCGAGTCCGGCCGGGCCGAGCGCGTGTTCCGCTCCCCCGAGCACCCGTACACCCGAGTGCTGCTCGATGCCGTGCCGCAGATTCCGTGGCCGCTGCCGAAGGAGATCCAGCAATGAGCGCACAGACATCGGCCGAGGCGTCGGCGCAGCCGCTGCTCGAGGTGAGCGAGGCCGTCGTCAGCTACCGCGTCAAGGGCAAGGGCCGCTTCGTCGCCGTGCGCGGCGTGGATCTCGTGGTGCGCCCCGGAGAGATCGTCGGCATCGTCGGCGAGAGCGGCTGCGGCAAGTCGTCGCTCGCTCGCGCACTGGTCGGCATCAACGGATTGGCGGGCGGATCCATCAGGTTCCTCGGCGAGAACGTGACGCCGCTGCCGATCCGCCGCCGGCCCGGCAAGCTGGTCCCGCTGCAGATGGTGTTCCAGGATCCCTACGCGTCGCTCAACCCGCGGCGCAGGATCGTGCGCCAGCTCGAGGAGGTGTGGAACGCGGCCGCTCGTGCGCGCGGGGCGGATCGCAGTGCGGAGGCGCGCACGCGAGCCGTCGCCGACGTGCTCGAGCGGGTGGGCCTCGATCCCGTGCTCAAGGACCGCTACCCGCACGCCCTCTCGGGCGGTCAGCGACAGCGCATCGCGATCGCGAAGGCCCTCCTCGCCGAGCCCCGCGTGATCGTCGCGGACGAGCCGATCTCGGCTCTCGACGCCTCGTCGCAGAAGCACGTGGGCGAGTTGCTCCGCCGGCTCGTGGACGAGCTGCAGATCGGCATGGTGATCATCTCGCACGACCTGGCGGTCGTGGCGACCATCGCGGATCGCACCGCGGTGATGCGCGCGGGCAAGTTCGTGGAGCAGGGCGAGACCGAGCAGATCTGGACGGCGCCCCGGGATCCGTACACGCTGCAGCTGCTGAGCGCGGTGCCGGATCTGGTGGGGCGCGAAGGGTAGACGGCCCGCGCCGCGCGATCGCTTCACCTCCCGTTTACTCGCGCGCACTACGCTGGGGCTATGAGCGAGACCCAGACGGAGGCGCACGCCCGCCGCGGCGAGATCGAGTGCTGGCTGACCGACATGGACGGCGTGCTGGTGCACGAGAACCGGGCTATCCCCGGGGCCGCCGAGCTGCTGCAGCACTGGCGCGACGCCGACACCCCCTTCCTGGTCCTGACGAACAACTCGATCTTCACGGCCCGGGATCTGAGCGCGCGCCTCGCCGCATCCGGCATCGTGGTGCCCGAGGACCGGATCTGGACGAGCGCGCTCGCGACCGCGTCGTTCCTGAAGCAGCAGAAGCCCGGCGGCACCGCCTTCGTGGTCGGCGAGGCCGGGATCCTCACCGCACTGCACGATGCGGGCTTCGTGATGACCGAGACCGACCCGGATTTCGTGGTGGTCGGCGAGACGCGCAACTACTCCTTCGAGGCGATCACGAAGGCGATCCGGCTGATCAACGCGGGCGCGCGCTTCATCTCGACGAACCCCGACGCGACGGGGCCGAGCCCCGAGGGCCCGCTGCCCGCGACCGGTGCCATCAACGCGCTAATCAGCAAGGCGACCGGCAAGCAGCCCTACATCGTGGGCAAGCCGAATCCGATGATGTTCCGCTCGGCGCTCAACCGGATCGGTGCGCACTCGCACAACACGGGCATGATCGGCGATCGCATGGACACCGACATCGTCGCCGGCATGGAGGCGGGTCTGCACACGGTGCTCGTGATGACCGGCATCTCGGATCGCGCGGAGATCGAGCGCTTCCCGTTCCGCCCCGACGAGGTGCTCGGCTCGGTGGCGGAGCTGCTGTAGGGCCCGCGAGGAGCCGCGCCGGTTCGGGATCCGATCCGCTACGCCCGCACGATCCCCCAGTCGTAGACCTTGACGCGCGGGTAGTACCCGCTCGCGCTGTGCGTGACGCGGAGCCGCAGCCTCCGGCCCCGGTAGCCGCGCGGGATCCTGATCACCCGCTCGCTGCTGCCCTTCCGCACGACGCCCTTGCTCACGGTCTCCCAGCGGTAGCTCGTCTTCACGACCGCCCGCTTGCCCGCGGCGGTGAGCTTCGGGATCGGCCCGCGCACCGTCGCCCCGGCCTTCGCCGCGCCCGACCTCGAGCCGAAGGTCGAGAAGAAGTCGATCGGCACCGCCTTCCACGGCGGGGATCCCTCGTAGATCCTGCTCGACATGAAGCCGAGCTTCGTGCGGCTGAAGTCGGGGAAGATCGTCGAGAGGCTGCGCTCCGGGTAGAGCACGCTCACGACCTCGCTCAGCACGTCGCGGTAGTCGGTCGTGACCGCGAGATCGGCGTCCAGGGTGTTCTCGAGGCCGGGCCAGCGACCGTAGTAGCCGCCCTTCACCCCGGCGCCCAGCACGAACATCACGTTGCCGTGGCCGTGGTCCAGACCCCAGCCGGCACTCTGCTTGCCGCATCGGCCTAACTCGGAGTTCGTCAACACGGTCACCTTCTCCCCAAGCGGGCCGAGGTCCGTGAAGAACGCG
>CAMFIY010000102.1 GCA_945952575.1 uncultured Leucobacter sp. | reverse complement strand
GTGATGTAGAGGATCGCCCAGCCCTCCTCGCGCAACGAGTCGACGATCGTGAAGAGGCGTTCCGACTCGTCGTCGCTGATGGCGGCCGTGGGCTCGTCGAGCAGCATGACTCCGGGAACGCCGACCAGGGACTTCGCGATCTCGACGAGCTGTTGCTCGGCCCGGGCTAGGGTGCCGGCCTCGGCGGCGGGATCGATCCCGCCGCCGAGGCGTTCGAGTATGGCGAGTGCACGGCTCCGCATCTCACGCTGGCTGACGAAGCCGTTCTTCAGCGGCTCCCTGCCGAGGAACAGGTTCTCCGCCACGCTCAGCGTCGGCGCCAGGCTGAAATCCTGGAGCACGACGTTGATGCCGTTGGCGCGCGCGATGGCGGGGTTGTGGTGTGATACCGCCTTCCCGCGGATGGCGATCGTCCCCTCATCGGGGATGTAGGTGCCGAGGATCGTGTTGACGAGCGTCGACTTCCCTGCCCCGTTCTCGCCGAGCAGGACATGCACCTCGCCCGGGTAGAGCGCGAAGTCCACGCCCTTCAGCGCGCGAACCGCACCGAACTGCTTGACGATCCCCTCTAGGGCGATTACCGGTTCCACGGGAACTCCGTTCTCTGCTGCGTCTGGTCCTGTATCGGAGCCGTGTCGGCTCAGGACTCAGGCGACCACTGGTACGTCGCCTCGAAATCACGCGGGGCGAACATCAGCGTGTACTCGATCTGCTTCGCGTTGTCGGCGGTGACCATTTCGGGGATGGGGCCGGCGGTGGGCGACTCGAGCTTCTGCCCCTCGAGCATGCGGACCGCCTGATCGATCGCCATCCGACCCTGGACCACGGTGTAGTCCGTCGGGGAACCGACCGCGTCGCCCGCGACGATCGCGTCGAAGACGCCCGGGATGATGTCGAAGGCGAAGACGTCGACCTTGTCCTGGAGGTTCGCATTGCGGACGCCGACGACGGCGGCCTCGGCCGCGATGTCCACGCCGACCAGAGTGTTGATGTCGGGGTAGGCCTTCAGCGAGTCCTCGATCAGCGCGAGCTGCGTATCGAGGCCGGGGTCTGCTCTCCGCATGACCGAGATCGAGACGTTGGTGCCCTTGATGGTGCTCTCGAAGCCATCGACCGCGGCGTCCGACCAGCCTGCGCCCTCCGGCCCGGGGAAGAAGCCGACGTGCCGGTCCTCGCCGTCCGAATGATCGATGAGGTACTCCGCCGTGGTGACTGCGAGGTCGTGGAAGCTCACGAGGGCGTGCGAGAACAGCGGGTTGCCGAGCGAATCGGGGCAGTCGGTGCCGTTGATGAAGTCGACGACCGGAATCCCCTTGTCGAGAGCCGAGGCGATCTGCGTGCAGAGACCCTTCGCGCTGATGGCGCCGAGGACGATGGCGTCATAGCCCTGCGTGATGCAGTCCTCCATCTGCGTCACCTGTTTGTCGAGGTTGTCGTATCCGCCGGCCTCGTAGAGCTGGTACTCGATGCCGTCGCGCTTGGCCTCGACCAACGTGCCGTAGTTCGTGGCGAGCCAGTAGGAGTCCTTCATGTGCGGGAACAGCACGCAGACCTTCCACGGCTTGGTCACTTCCTTGACCGGGATGGGCGAATAGGTTCCCTCCTTCGAGGTTCCGTCCAGTTGAGTGAAGAGCGCGGGTGCGGTCCAGTCGACCGCCGCCGTCTTCGGCTCCTCGTTCTTCGGCGCATCGGCTCCTGCCGCGCCGCAACCGCTCAGCAGGGTTGCTGCGGCGAGCGCCGCCCCTGCGATCGCGAGCAACCGTCGTCCGGGTCGTTTCATAGCGTCACTCCTTTGTGCTTGGTGCATGTGGGGCGCGCGCCCCGTTGAGGACACGTCCGGCGGGCGCGAGGCCCGCACCGGGCGGTCTCGTTGAAGAGTAGCAGATTTTTGGATAACTGTCATACAGAGATACGACATAGCCGTATTTCTGTATGCACATGAATACGCTGCACCGCTCACCCGGGGGCGCACGAGAGCGGACGGCGACATGACCCGTCGAACACCGAAGCACTCGTCGCGGCGCGCGGTCACGCCGACGACAGCGGTCGTCCGCGAACGAGCCAGCCTCGCGCGGGCTGCGACCCCCGCGCAGGGGCGGCGCTACTCGGACCCCTCGCGACTACTCGGAGAGGCGCTGCACCAGGAAGTCACGCGACTCGTCGAGATGGAAGGCCCATGCTTGCTGGACCTGCTTCAGCGTCGCATCGCCCTGCAGGAGCTGGAAGAGCTCGTCGTGCTCCTCATACGGTGAATTCCCTCGACCGAAGTGCTCCTCCGGGAGCGCGAGGAGGAGCCTGATCTCATTCCAGATACCGTCGAAGTAGGCGCTCAGCCGCGGCGATCCGCCGGCCTGGACCACTGCCCGGTGAAACGCCGCATCGGCGCCGGCGGTCTTCGACCAGGAGAGGTCCTCCCCGTAGTGACCCAGCTCCTTCATCGCCGCCTCGACCTGGTGGAGGGGGCCGCGCGAAACCTTGATCTCACGGACCGCGTCGAGTTCGATCAACTTGCGCACGCGGAAGATGTCCCGCACCTGCACGGGGTCGAAGGTCCGCACCCGGGCGCTGTAGCCGGGGTCCCTCACGAGCATCCCCTCGTTGATCAGCTGCTGCACGGCGATCCTGGCAGTCGGTCGCGCGATGCCGTACTCGTCGGCGATCCGCGTGTCCTTGATCTCCTCGCCGGCCGTGAAGTCTCCGGAGAAGAGGCTCTCTCGCAGCTGATTCGTGGCGGCCTCCGCCACGGAAACCGTCTGAAGCGGCCGTTTCACAGCGGCCTCCCTCCTACCCGACTTTGGCGACATACTATCCCAACGACTGTCTACGCGTATTACTGTAGGTCAATCGAACCCCGGTCGAGAGCCGTCGCCAGGTGCTCGCTCCCCCGCTCGGGCTCGAGCTGAGACACCTGCATCCCGCAGCTGAACCCGTCGGTCAGCACCAGCGCCGACCGATCCGCCGCAGCCATCGCCGGGCGAATCGAGTGCTCGGCCACCTGCATCGAGAGATCGAAGTGATCCGACTCGAAACCGAAGTTGCCCGCGACGCCGCAGCACGAGGACGACTCGACCACACTCCCCACGCCCCAGGCCTGGAGGATGCGGCGTTGCGCGCCGGCCCCGAACACCGCGTGCTCGTGACAGTGGGTCTGCAGGACCGCGGCCGCGGGTGGCGGAACCCTCGGGCGCCAGCCCTGCGCCACCGCCTCGTCCACAGCGACGGCGAAGCTGCGCACACGCGACGCGACGCGCTCGGACGCCTCACCTGGGACCAGCTTGGGCGCCTCGTCGCGGATCGCGGCGGCGCAACTCGGCTCCAGGACGACGATACGCCGGTCCGTTCCGTCGTCGAGCCTGCGCACCAGGCGAGCCAGCCGCCTCGCCGCACTCTCGCGCTGCCCGGTCGAGATCCAGGTAAGGCCGCAGCACGCGTCTGGCGCGCACCCGACCTGTGCACCCGCATCGCGGAGCACCCGAGCCGCGGCGGGAACCACCTCGGGACGGAAGGCGCGCGTGAAGCTGTCGACGAAGATCAGGGTGTCGGAATCGCCGGAGAAGCCGGCCTCCCTGACCCGCTCCCGGTACTGACGGTGCGGACGGAAGGCAGGCAGTCTGCGACGAGCGCTGATCCCCAGCCGATCGGCGACGGCGCGCAGCCGCGGGATCCCCGTGACCAGATTGGCGATCCGGCTCACGCGAGTCAGCAGCGGCAGCCATCGCGGCAGCCAGCCGATCGAGTAGTGGGTGAACGGGCGCAGCCGACCCCGGTAGTACTCGCCCATCAGCTCCGACTTCGCCTCCGCCATATCGACCCCGGCGGGGCAATCGGTCGAACAGGCCTTGCACGAGAGGCAGAGGTCGAGCGACTCGCGCACCTCGGAAACCGCCCAGCCCCCGGACATCCTGCCCGTGCCTCGCGCGAGTTCCTGCAGCACCCTGGCGCGCCCCCGAGTCGAGTCCTTCTCGTCCTGCGTCGCCCGATAGCTCGGGCACATGAATCCGCCGGTCGAGGCGCGGCACCGGCCCACGCCGATGCATGCGTGCGCGTTCCCGACGAAGAGCGCTCCGCGTCCGTGCGCTCCGGCGAACGGGTCCAGGAGAGCGATCGCGCTCCCGGTGGCCCCCGCCGCCGGGACCTGCAGCACCCCCGAGACAGCGGGCGCCGGCATCCCCTCGAGCGCCAGCGAAGCCGTCAGGGGGGCGGGATCGACGATGATCCCGGGGTTCAGCAGTCCGTCCGGATCCCACAGAGCCTTGAACTCGGAGAATGCGCTCAGCATCTCCATCGTGTACATGAGTCCGAGCAGTTCTCCGCGGGCTCGGCCGTCGCCGTGCTCTCCCGAGAGGGAGCCGCCGAAACGTGTGACGATCGATGCCGCCTCACGGATGAAGGACGCGAACTTCGCACGCCCGCCCGCCGTCCGCAGCTCGAAGTCGAGCCGCATGTGCACGCAGCCCGCACCGAAATGCCCGTAGAGGGAGGCTGTGTACCCGGAGACGGCGATGAGTTCGAGGAGCTCCTCGAGATAGTCGGCGAGCTGCTCCGGCGCCACCGCGGAATCCTCCCAGCCGGGCCAGGTCTGCACTCCGTCGAGCCGCTGCGACGACAAGCCCGCGCCGTCCTCCCGAACCCTCCAGAGCTGGGCGCGTTCGCCGGGATCCGTCGCGATGACGAAGTCTCGCATGCGTCCGGCGCGCTGCAGCCGGTCGGCCAGCTCCCGGCATCTGGCCTCGGCCGCGTCGATCGTCGAGGCCGAGAACTCGACCATCACATAAGCACTCCCCGCGGGCAGCAGACGAACGCTCTCCGGCCCGCGTCGATGGCGCATGATCTCGATGATCGACGCGTTGAGCCCCTCGATCGCGCTCGGCTTCATGTCGAGCATCGCGACGACATCGCGGGCTGAATCGACCGTGGACTCGTAGCCCAGGCAGAGCAGGGCCGTCGGCCCGGGTTTGGGGACGAGGCCCACGCGCGCCCGGAGCACCACGGCGCACGTGCCTTCGCTGCCGGCCAGGGCTCGCGCCACGTCGAATCCGTTCTCGGGCAGGAGTTCTCCGAGGTGATATCCCGAGACCTGACGCGGGATCCGGCCGAGCTCCAACCTGATCGCGGCGAGATGACGGTCGCGGAATCGCGCCAGCGCGCGGCTCAGCTCCTCCGCGCGAGCGGCCGATCGCACGTCGTTCGGGTCGACCGGGCGGAGACCGCCTCGCGATGCGATGAGGTGCGCGCCGTCGACGGTGACGAGCTCGATCTCGTGCACATGATGGGACATCCTCCCGAACTCCACGGAGTGGTTGCCGCAGGCGTCGTTGGCGATCGAACCCCCGATCGTCGCACGACTGAGCGAGGAAGGATCGGGGGCGAACGTCAGCTCCCCTCCCGTTGCCTGTTCCACTCGCGTCCGAAGCTCGCCCAGGATGGTTCCGCCATCCACCCACACCGAAGAGGTCTCCCGGTCGATGTCGTCGACGCGACGCATGTGGCGGGAGACATCGACTACGATTCCGTCCCCGATCGCATTCCCGGCCATGGAGGTTCCCCCGCCGCGCGCGGTCACCGGAGCACCGACTTCATTGCACATCCCGAGCACCCGGCGGCATTCCTCTGCCGTTCTCGGGAAGACCACGGCCCTGGGGCGAACGCGGTAATTCGATGCATCGTAGGAATATTCCTGCCGCCGACGCTCGGACACGTCGACCTCGATGCCGCCGGAGCGGATCCGTTCGATCAGCGCATCCGCGTCCGCAAACTCGACGATCCGCAACGGGGAGCTCCCCTCCCGGCAGCCGCGATAGGCAGAGGCAGCCGCATCGATCCCATTAATTGGATAACTGTATTACAAAATAGAAGGAATGGCAATCCGCCGCTGACGCCCGGTCACCATCTGCACCGGGAAGGAGCGAGCGCATGCACACTGTCGTGGCGGATCGACCCGGCCCGCGTGATCGGGTCCTCGCACTGCGCGAAGCCGATCCTCCCGATGAACTCGATGCGGGCGAGGTCGCAGATCTCCTGAGACCGCGTGGCACCCTCGCCAGTCACGGGCTGGCCTCGGCCAGACCGTGCCACCTGAACCGTTCAGCGTGCCGGGGCTCGGAGCCATCGCGATGTTCCGGCTCCGCGACGCCATCCACGCATCTTCCCAGCCGCACCCGGATGACATCTTCCGCACCGTCTTCGACCGTCTGGCGCAGGGTCGGCTGAGGACGACCGTCCGCGCGGGCGTGCCGTTGACGGAACTGCCGGCGTTCCTTCGCAGCGGAGCAGCGGGTGGAGGCGGAAAGACGCTGACTACCTGCTAGCGGTGCACACGATGGCTATTTCCCCAGCGAACGCCACCGGATCCCGGCGGCGATGAACCCGTCCAGCTCACCGTTGAAGACGGCATCCGGCTGGGAGCTCTCGTGCCCGGTGCGGAGATCCTTCACGAGCTGCTGGCCGTAGAGGAAGTAGGAGCGCATCTGGTCGCCCCAGCTGGCCGTGATGGTGCCGGCGAGCTCCTTCTTCTTCGCGGCCTCCTCCTCGCGCTTGAGCAGCAGCAGGCGCGTCTGCAGCACGCGCATGGCGGCGGCGCGGTTCTGGATCTGGCTCTTCTCGTTCTGCATCGAGACGACGAGGCCTGTCGGCAGGTGGGTGATCCGGACCGCGGAGTCCGTGGTGTTGACGGACTGACCGCCCGGACCCGAGGAGCGGAAGACGTCGACGCGGATGTCGTTCTCGGGTATCTCGACCTCGGTCGCCTCCTCGAGCAGCGGGATCACCTCGACGCCCGCGAAGCTCGTCTGGCGCTTGTCGGCCGAACCGAACGGACTGATGCGCGCGAGGCGGTGCGTACCGGCCTCGACCGACAGCGTGCCGAATGCGTACGGCGCATCCACTTCGAACGTCGCGGACTTGATGCCGGCGCCCTCCGCATACGAGGTGTCGAGCACCTTCGTCGGATAGTCGTGCTGCTCCGCCCAGCGCAGATACATCCGCATGAGCATCTCGGCGAAGTCGGTCGCGTCGTCGCCGCCTGCGCCCGAGCGGATCGTGATGACCGCGGGCCGAGCGTCGTACTCCCCCGAGAGCATGGTCTGCACCTCGAGCTCGCCGATGACGGCTTCGAGGTCGGAGAGCTCCGTCTTCGCCTCCTCGGCGGAGGCCTCGTCGTCCATCTCCTGCGCGAGTTCGATCAGCACGTCGAGATCGTCGAGTCGGCGCTGCACCTCAGCGAGCTTCCCGTACCGGGACTTGCTGTGGCTGAGGCTGCTCGTGACCTGCTGCGCGGCCGCCGGATCGTCCCAGAGACCGGGCGCCGCCGCCTGCTCCTCGAGCTCGGCGATCCGCCCCTCCAGCCCGGGCAGATCCATCACCGCGGCGATGTCAGAGAATGTGGCGCGCACGGCCTTGATACGGCCGCCGAGATCGAGATCGAGCATAGAAGAAGAGTCTACCGGCCTGCGCTCCGTGGATCGGCCCGGTCGGCGAGGCTCCGATTTTCATCCCTCCGGAGCGTCTTGTGGATGTGGCCGCAAAGCATGCCGCATCCACAACCCGCTCATGTGACGAAAATTCGGAGGCCCGCCGCCCGCGCCTCACCTGGTCGACTGTGTTGCTCAGACGAACAAGCGCTATGCCTGCGAGAGGCGCTTCTGCCGGTTGATGTTCACCATCTGCACGATGATCACCAGCAACAGCGCGCCGATGAACACGATCGACGCCAGCACGTTCGCCTGCGCCGGGACGCCCTTGAGCGCGGACACGTAGATGAACTTCGGGAACGTCGTCGCCGTGCCCGAGTTGAAGTTCGTGATGATGAAGTCATCGAACGACAACGCGAAGCTGAGCAGCGCCGCACCGATGATGCCGGGCATCAGCATCGGCAGGGTAATCCGCCAGAACACCTGACCGGGCGAGGCGTACAGATCCCTGCCCGCCTCCTCGATCGCCGGGTTCAGCGAGGCAACGCGGGCCTTCACCGCGACCACGACATAGGAGATGCAGAACATCGTGTGCGCCAGGATGACCGTCCCGATGCCCTTCTCCACTCCCGCGAGCAGGAACTGAGCCGCGAGGCCCGCACCGAGAACCACTTCGGGCGTCGCCATCGGGGTGAAGAGCAGCAGACTGACGGTGGAACGGCCCCTGAAGCGATAGCGCACGAGCGCGATCGCGATCATCGTGCCCAGCACGGTCGCGATGACCGTCGCGACGACGCCGATCATGATGCTGTTGCCGAACGCCGTGCACACCTGCGGCGCACCGCACGGATTCTGCCAGTTCTGCAGCGAGAAGCCGTTCCAGATGATGTTGTTGCGGCCTCTCTTCTGATTGAAGGAGAACAGGATCACGTGCGCGATCGGGAGCAGCAGGTAGATCAGCGCGATCGCCCCCACCACCGGGACGAGCAGCTTGCCGAGACTGAACTTGTTCACAGCAGATCCTCCGCCCCGCTCCGGCGCACGTAGGTCGCCACGATGATCAGAATGATCGCCATCAGGATGATCGACAGCGCCGCGGCCATCGGATAGTTCTGCGTCTGCAGGAAGTTGGACTCGATGACGTTGCCGATCATCGCCGTGCCCGTGCCGCCGAGGAACTCGCGCGAGGCGTTCACGTAGTCGCCCGACATCGGGATGAAGCTCAGCAGCGTGCCCGACACGATGCCCGGCATCGACAGCGGCAGCGTCACCTTGCGGAACACCGTGACCGGCGAGGCGTACAGATCAGAACCCGCCTCGACGAGCCGGAGATCCAGGGCCTGCAGCGACGCGAACATCGGCAGCACCATGAACGGGATGAAGTTGTACACCAGACCGAAGATCACCGATCCGTCGGTGCCGATGAACGAGTCGGGCAGGATCGACTTCCATGCCAGCG
>CAMFIY010000101.1 GCA_945952575.1 uncultured Leucobacter sp. | reverse complement strand
CCCCTCCAGTCGCGCCTCCCGCACTCGACAGCTCATTCGCCGCGCGCCCTCGATCCCGCACGGTGGGCGCGGTCGACTACACCGGAGTGACCTCAGCGGATCCGGAGCGACTGCGGGATTGGGTCGAGCGGGTGCGGAACCGCATCCGGGATGCGCGGGACGAGCGCTTGACCCTGCGAGACTCATTCGACCGATTCCGCGCGGAATGCTCCTGGGTGCGCAGCACCGAGGTCTCCGTGTTTGACGGCTACGAGGACTACCTGTTCGAGTGCGACGACGATGCGAAGTGGGTCGAACGCATCGCCCAGGCGTTCGAAGACGCCGGGTCGGGCCGACTCACGGATCTCGCGCTCACGTTGGGCACGGCGACGGCGACGGAAGCGTTCCCGCTGATCACCGACGCGAAACTCACTCCCGAACAGGTCGCCCTCGCGTGGGCGGCGCTGGAGAAGAACCCCCACGTCGACACGGATGCCCTGCTGAAGCGATACGCGCAGCAACTCGGGCAGCTGGACGGGCTCCCCGCACTGGTCAGAGTTCAGGCCAATCGCTATCGGGTCCCGGCGCTGCTCTCGCTCGTGAAGCGGGAGCTCGAACAGGTGCGGAGCGGGGATCTCGACGGAGGCGAAGAGCGTGTGCGGTTCTTGCGGCATGAGCTCGCCTATCTCTCGCGGGCGCTGCTGCCGGTGGACGAGGGCGGCGTGCAGCTCTATCTCTACGACCGCGCGGGATCCCGCATCGTCGAGATGCTCGGCACTCCCGGCCCGGAAACCGTCCGGTCCGTCACCTATGTGCCGGGCACATTCACCGGGCTCGACTCCTTCTACACGGGCGCGGTGCAGCAGATCGGCAGGCACCTCGTCTCGAATCTGCCGGACACCGTCGCGTTCGTCTACAAGGACGGGATCTTCCCTGGTGAGGAGCGCGCATCCGCTGGCTCGAACCCGATCCGGATCATGGAGGCGAACGATCAGGACCTCGCCAGAACAGCCGGCGCACGGCTCGCCGGATTCGACGAGGGGATCCGGGCCGATCCCGCGCTGAACTCGGTGAGTCGCATCGGCATCGGGCACAGCTGGGGGCTCGCGAACCTGACGAGTTCGGAGGTCGCCGGCGCCGAGTACGACACCGTGATCTCCCTCTCGGGAGCGGGCATGCTGCCCGACTGGAAGCCTGGTCGGCGGACGGGCTACTTCGACCTCTCCTACAACGACATCCTGCAGGCGGCTCAGCGCGATGGGCGGGTGTGGGACGGCAACTTCCCCAGGAACAATCGGGGGTTCACGAGCCTGCCCTACTACGAAGGGCCCGAGGACGACGAGTTGCGCGGGAAGTCGCTGCTCGACACCTACGACGTGCTCCGCGTGGCGACGAAGAACCACAGCCTCATCGCGCAGGACACGGAGGCAAACAAAAAAGCATTGCAGGATCTAGTGAAGTTGGTGAAGGCATGAGGATAGTGGCAGACGCGCTGCTGGTTTCGCTGATAGCTGCCGCAACCCTCTCAGGTTGCCAGTCCGGCAGCGTTGAAGGCGAGAGCGAAAGGGAGACGGAATTGGAAGCAGCACTGACCTGGCAAGAAGCGAAGGCGACTACCCAGGCAAGAGAACTTGAGATCGCAGAATTGATTCCGAAGGAGATAGTCATCGGCATATTTCAGAGGGAGAAGGGGACGCTGCTCTCCTGTGACGAGGTTAGGCACAGCTGGAATGGCAAAACCACTGTCAAGCTTGAGCCGGGAACTGAGATCGAACCGCTTGTGAAAGCAGTTGAAGAGCACTACGCAGGCAGCCAGTTCAAGACCAGTAGCCGTCTGGATATCTTGGGAGACTACGAAGCTGCGATCAGCTCAACGGATACGGCCGAGCTGTATCTCGTCAGCAGAGAGGACCAGAACGCTATCGGAATCAGTTCCGGCTCCGCATGCTTCACCCTGCCGGAGGGGGTCTATCCCGGCGGTGAGTTCTGAGCCGCCGATAGTGTGATTCCCATGGCGACGCAGCTCCCGCGGATCCCGCCCGATCGCGACCTCTCGATCGACGCCGTCCGGGCACTCTGCCTCCCGGTCGTCGTGCTGCTGCACGCCCTGCAGATGGGCATCTCGGGAGATCCGCTGCGCGCCTCCAATGCGCTCGCCCACTGGCAGCCGCTCGTCTGGATCACCTGGGTCGGCATGATCATGCCGACGTTCTTCATCGCGGGCGGCTTTGCCGGCATCACCACCTGGCGTCGTCTCCGGGGCCGCGGCGGCACCGCCGGCGAATACATCCGGACACGCGCTCTGCGTCTGGCCCGGCCGGTACTGACCGCCCTGCTCGGGGTCCTGCTGACGTTGGGGATCATGGCGCTCTGCGGAGCCGATCCTGATTTCCTCCGCAGCTTCGCCTTCCGACTCGCCGAACCGCTCTGGTTCATCGCGGTCTACGCGATCTGCACCTCGTTCGTGCCGCTCATGTCCAGGCTGCACCGGATCGCGGCGTGGCCCACCTACTTCGGTCTCGCCGGGGGCGCGGTCGCCGTCGACCTGCTGAGTCGCTTCGCCGGCATCCCGATCGGCCCGCTCAACTGGCTGCTCGTCTGGCTCTTCGTGCAACAGCTCGGCTTCGGCGTGCGCGACGGCTGGTACGCGAAGCGCCCGCGTCGGCTGCTCGTGCTGCTCGCGATCGCAGCCTACGGCCTCATGTGCGTCGCCGTGTTCGGCCTGCACTACTCGCCCGACATGCTCACGAATCTCAACCCGCCGACCGTGCTCATCCTGCTCCTCGGGCTCGCGCAGGTCTACCTGTTCACACTGCTGCAGCCGCTCATCCGCGCCGTCGTGAAGCGGCGCCGCGTGCTGATGGTCGTGGGCGCGCTCGGGGTCTTCGGCATGACGATCTATCTCTGGCACACGGTCGCCATGGGGGTGGTGGTCGGGATCCAGCTCGCCGCCGGGTTGCCGTTCCCGGAGCCGCTCGGCGCGTCCTGGTGGCTGACCCGGGTTCCCTGGATTCTCGCGATCGTCGCCGTGCTCGCGGTGCTCTGCGCCATCGTGCCCCGGATCGACCGGCTCTGGCCGAGAGAGCGGGCGCACACGATGCGCCTCTGGGCGTCGATCGGCGCGACGGCGATGCTCGTCGGGTCCGTCGGCTGGGTGCTCACACAGGGGTACCTCGTGCCGGGAACCGCGGTGGCCGTCGGGGTCTTGGCACTCGCCATCGCCTGGCTCACGCTGGGCGTGCCCGCGGTGGCCGAAAGCGAGAAATACCCGGCCAGAGCGACATCTGACCGGGTATCTTCCAGTGGCGGGTGAGGGATTCGAACCCCCGTAGCTTACGCAGCTGATTTACAGTCAGCCCCCTTTGGCCGCTCGGGTAACCCGCCGTCGGCCGCGCAGAACACGACCAGCACACAAGCATAGTGCCCGGCTTGACCGAACGGAAATCACGCACGGCACTCGACGCCCGGCGACCGTCGGAGAGCTGCGCTCCCCGCGCGCCTGCAGGGCCGCCACTACCCGGTCGGCGCCACGAGCGCGTCGAGTTCGGCGAGACGGGCGTCCACTCCGGCAGGCGGCGACACGAGACCGTAACGGTTCGCCGTGATCGAGATCGACTGCTCCCGCAGGAACACCAGCAGCTCGACCGGCCCCGCCATCGTCACCGGCTCGGCCCACAGCGCGACGCGATCCTGACCGCCGAGCCACTCGGCGGCGCGCACGCGGTCGCCCCCGATCAGACGGATCCGCTCGGCGCCGAGCACTGCCCCCGATCCGGCGCCGCCCGCGGCGATCACCGCCATCCGCTCGAGCCAGGCGTCGTCCCGCTCGAGCGAGACGCCAATCCCCTGCGCTTCCAGGAAATCCGACACGCCGACCGGCAGCAGCTGCCCCGTCGAGACGCTGAGCGGCGCCCCGACCAGGAGCCCGGCCGCGAGCACGCGCAGCAGTTCCGCGAGGGATCCTCCCTCGGCGAGCCGCACGTGCGTCCCGACCGGCCAGTGCCGCAACAAGTTGCGCTCCACGCCGATCCCGATCCCGTCCCGCACCCGACCGAGCGAGGTGCGCCAGCTGAGCGCGTCCGCGAGCGCGGCCCGGCGAACCCGGTCGAAGCTCGGGTAGTCGAGCGACTCCTGCGCCGTCTCGATCAGCGTCTGCACCTCCGGACCGAGCCCGCGCAGGTGCAGCGTGGAACTCGGCGTGCCCTCTCGCAGCCGCCACGATCCGAGCGCGAACAACCGGTTCGGCCCGCCCGCGAGCGGCTGCACCCCCATGCCGGCAAGACCCCACCCTCCCCCGGGCTGACGTTCGATCCGCGTCCAGGTGGTCGCGCGCCCGATGGAGAGCGACGCGGCGCGCACACCGTCGATCCAGGGCAGCGTCTCGCCCGGATCCACTCCGTGCAGACCGGCCACGCCGCCGCCCCCGAGTCGATTCTGCAGCTCGATCGCCTCAGCCAGACTGCCCGCGGCGATCACGCCGATCACGGGCATCCCGAGCGCGTCCTCCCAGAACCGGGCGTCGCGTCGCACGCCGAGACGCACCCCGGGGCGCCAGAGCCTGCCGCTCTCATCGAGCTGCTCGGGCTCGACGAGCCAGGATTCGCCGGGGTCGAGCCGGGTCAGCGCGCGCAGACCGGCAGCACTCGGCGCCTCGAACAACGGGCCGACGTCGAAGGAGAGCGGATCGGAGCCGAGCGGATCGGAGCCGGCCACCGCGCCCGTATCGCCGACCCGCAACGAGACGACGGCATCGGCGAGCTGCCGCCGCAGCCGCTTCGAGCGCGCGGCGCTGCCGAGCAGCACCAGTGCACGAGCCGATCGCGACTCGCTCGCACCGCCGAACGCCGAGCGCACGGCATCGCGGACGGCGGCATCGGGGTCGGCGCTCGGCGCGACGAGCACGGACCCCAGCGCGCGCAGCCTGCCCTCGACCCGCAGGTCGGGTCGGCGTCGGATCAGGGCCCGAGCCGTCGCGCGGGATCCGAGCACGATGGCGCGATCGATCCGGCGATCCGCGCCGAGCCCGGCCGCGAACTCGACGTGCTCGTCGGCGTCTCCCTGCGCGTGCGCGCCTCGCGTCAGGGGGGCGACCGCGAGCGCGACCATCCCCGAGGGCAGGCCGGCGGCTTCCCACTCCTCGATGAGCGCGGCGGAGGATCGCGCGACGTCGGCGTGAGCGACGAGGACGACGGCGGACCCGGCGGCGAGCACGGCGAGCACGGCCTCGGCCCGTTCCGCAAGGGCGGATCCGGGATCGGCGACGACCAGCGCGAGTCGGTCCGGTTGGAACTCCGCGCCGCGCACGGCGCCGAGCCCGCCCGCGAGGCGTCCGAGATAGCGCGCCGCGTCGATGGCGCCGGAGATCTCCGCGTCGAGCGCGGCGACCGGCGCACCGGTCTCGGCGACGAGCACCGCGAGGAGGCGATCCCTCGCGCTGGCCGTGCCGAGAGCGAGACGGATCAGGCGCGTCGAGCGCTCGCTCGCCCGCTGCGCGCGCCACGCCGCGGCGATCGCATCGGATCCCTGAAGCAGGGCGTCGCGATCGAGGGCTTCGCTCTGCGCGAGGTCGATCACCCCCGTCGCCGTATCCGCCGCCCAGGACGCGCGCAGCAGCCCGGCGCGGGTGAGCACCCGGCGCGCCCACTCGCGATTCGCCAGGCGGCTGGCGTCCGTGTCGGGTTCTGCCGCGAAGCCGGATTCGGAGACGACCGGCACCCGCCGCGCCGGCCCGTCCGCCTCCACGACGATCTGCCCGGTCGCGTCTCGGCCGAGACCCAGGACGGCGGCGGTGAGCCCGCCGGTGTCGAGTCGCTCCGTCTGGTCGGGTGTGCGGTAGAAGAAGGCGCTGTCCCGACTCTCCGGATCCCACTCGCGGCCGCGCAGCTGAGTGCGATGCGACGGCGGGAACGGCTGCGCAGCGAGCTCGATCACGCGCGCGAGTTCTGTTCGTGCCACCGCCTTGGCCTGCGCATCAGAGCCGCCCAGGTCTGCTGCGCGCAGCAGCGCGGATCCCGGCTCGGCGGCCTCGGAGGCGAGCCGGATCAGCCCGTCCACCGCTCCGCTCAGCTCCTTGGGCACGACGAGCGGCATCCGGACCCGGACGCGGAAGCCGTGCTCGACCAGCCCGCCGACGAGCGCGTTCGCAGTGCCCGCGCGAAGCTGCAGCGCGATCCCGGCGCCGGAGTGCTCCGCAGCCAGTGTCGCCGCGGCCAGCAGCTGAGGATCCTCGGTCGCGACGACGAGACCCACTGCCGGTCCGGCGGCCAGCACGAGCTCGACGAGACGGAGCAGCTGCGCCCGCACGGCCTCGCGCCCCTCGAGCGTGGGCACCGCGAGACCGTCCAGCAGCGCGTCGACCTGCGCCCGATCCGTGAGACCTGCCGCGCCGACCGTGAGTTCGACCGGTTCTCCCCCGGCGGCGACGCGCTCGCTCGCGATGAGGATCAGCCGCTCCGCCGCCTCACGCGACTCCGGCAGCTCCGCGGGCAGGTGCACCCCGAGGCGCACGCCCGCATGCTCGGGATCCTCCAGGATCCGGGCGAGCAGCTCGGGCGCGAGGAGCGCCCCGCGATAGTCGCTCGGCTCGAACGAGACGGTCACGGCATGCTCGCGCGCTGCCGCGAGCAACGGTGCGAGCAGCGTCGCGCCGCGCTCCGCATCGGCATCGAGCGACCACCGGCCGGTGCCGGTCGCGGACGCCGGGATCAGGCGCGCGGGATCCACCGCGAGATGCGCGACCTCAGGGTCTCGGGCCAGACGGACCAAGCGCTCCACCTCTCGCGCCGCGCCGCGCGCGCCGAGCACGGCGTCTCCGCCCAGTGCGATCAGCGTCGCGACCCCCGAGCTCGCATTCGCCCGGAGCGCCGCATGCAGCCTGGCCGCTCCACGATCGCTCTGCTCGTCGCCCCGCTCCCGGCCCTCGCCGCCCGGCAGGCGCGCGGCGAGCACGAGGTGCGAGACGCGATCCCGAAGCCAGCGCCGGGCGACCGGCAGCACCGCCCACGGCAGACCGAGCGACGCGACGCCGCCGGCGCGCACGGCCAATCGATCCCGGGCGGGAAGCGAGGGCGGGAGCTCGTGCGAGGCGGCACGCAGGCCGAGAGCGGCGGTGAAGGGGTCGTTCGTGCTGACCACCGCCTCCAGCAGCTGGCGGGTGAACGCGAAACCGCCGGCGTCCCGGCGGGCGCCCTCGAGCAGATCCGGCAGAGCGCCGACGGCGCCGTCGCTCGTCGGGGATTCGGAATCGATCACCGGCCGGATGGCCGCGATCCACCCCTCGACGCGCGCCGACGCGAGGTCGGCCGCAGCTTCAGCCGTGGTCCCGAACACCGGGCCGGCAGAGGGCGCGGATCCCGAGCCCGGAGTGTCGTCGTGATCGACCGCCATGGCTCCACTGTAGGGCCGCGCGCCCCCCTCGGCACCGCTGCCGCGCGGTGAGGGCCGGACTCATCGCGCGGGATCGCGCGCTACTCCGCCGACGCGGCGGGGATCGCCGCGATCGCGGCGAGGAAGCGGTCGTTCATCTCGGGGCTGCCGATCGTCACGCGCAGGCCGTCGACGCCGTAGGCCCGTCCGACGACGCCTCCGTCGCGCAGCGCTCCGTCGATCTCGGGGGTGCGCTCCCCCGTGCGCAGCCACACGAAGTTGCCGAACGAGTCGACCGCCGCCCAGCCCTGCTCGCGCAATGCGGCGAGCACCCGCTCGCGCTCGGCGACGATGAGCTCGACTCGCGCGTCCAGCTCGGCTTCGGCGTCGAGAGAGGCGATCGCCGCCGTCTGCGCGAGATCGGTCACGGCGAACGGCACCGACACGCGGCGCAGATTCGTCGCGACGCGCTCGGGAGCGATCGCGTAGCCGACCCGCAGGCCGGCGAGGCCGTACGCCTTCGAGAAGGTGTGCAGCACGGCGACGTTCTCATGCCGGCGGAAGAAGTCGAGCCCGTCCGCCGAATCGGGGGCGGTGTCGAAGTGCACGTAGGCCTCATCGATCACGACGAGCACGTCCTTCGGCACTGCGGCCAGGAATCGCTCGAGCTCGTCAGCGCGGACGACCGTGCCCGTCGGGTTGTTCGGCGTGCAGATGAAGACGACCCGGGTGCGATCGGTCACCGCCGCGGCCATCGCGTCCAGGTCGTGCCGCTCGTCCGCGGTCAACGGCACCGGCACCGGCGTCGCCCCCGCCACCTGCACCAGGATCGGGTACGCCTCGAAGGAGCGCCAGGGGAACACGACCTCATCGCCCTGGCCCGCGCTCGCATTGATCAGCTGCGATGCGACCTCGACGGACCCGGCCCCCACCGCGACCTCCTCGGGCCGCACGCCGTGCTGAGCGGCGATCCGCTCGCGGAGCGCAACGGCACCCATGTCGGGGTAGAGGTGGAACGTCGAGAGGCGGTCCCGCACCGCATCCGCAACCGAGGCGAGCGGCGGGTAGGGGTTCTCGTTCGAGGACAGCTTCACCGCGTCCGCCAACGACTTGCCCTGCACGTATGCGGGCAGACGCTCGACCGCCTCACGCTGACGAACCATGGATGCACTCCTTCGCTCGGCGGTTCGGCGGATCCCGAACCGGATCCCGAACCGACCCTCGAAGCCTATGGCATGTGCGGGATCAGGCCGCCCCGCCGTATTCCCCAGTCGAGACGAGGATGGCGCGGGCCAGCACGTTGTTCCGCATCATGAAGCCCAGCACCGCCGGGGTCGCGTGCGGATCCACGTCGATCCGCTTCACGTCGAGCGCGTGCACGACGAACCAGTAGTGGTGCACGCCCGTGCCCTCGGGCGGGCCGGCCCCGATGAACTCGGCGGCGCGCACCTCGTTCGGCATGGTCACGGCCCCCTCGGGCAGCAGGCCCTTCGCCGGGTCGCCGGCGCCCGCGGGCAGCGCGGTGACACTCGCCGGGATGTTGGCGAC
>CAMFIY010000100.1 GCA_945952575.1 uncultured Leucobacter sp. | reverse complement strand
GAAGACGACCGGCTCGGTGCGCTGCGCGACGGGGAAGCTGGTCGTCGACCCGTCCCCCGCGATGTAGCCCTTCTCCGAGCCATCGTTCCACTGGTCGGCCGGGCCGCCGCCGGACCCCGAACAGGCGGTGAGCAGCAACGTCGGCACCAGCAGCGCGACGGCGGCCGCGGCGGGCGCGGTCCTGCGCCGTGCATGCTTCCCGGGCATCGCTACACCGCCCCCACGTCGATCGATTGGGCCAGGAGTCCGGCGGCCGGGCTGCGGTAGTCGACCTCGTACCAGCGCCCGCCTCGCTGCTCGAAGCTCGTGATGCTCGAGAGCTCGCAGCGGCGCTTCGCCGGGTTGTGGAACAGCGGCTCGCCGGCGATGTCGCGGTGCGCGGCCCAGATGACCGCCTGATGAGAGACCATGATGATGTCGCCGGTGCCGCGGACCGCCCAGGCGTCGTCCATGGCGTCGCGCACGCGATTGGCGATCTGTCGGTAGGGCTCGCCCCAGCTCGGACGGAACGGATTCCAGAACCGCCACCAGTTGCCCGGCTTGCCGAAGGCGCTCTTCGGGAGCCCCTCGAAATCGTTCGTCGGCTCGATGAGCCGCTCGTCCGTCTCGATCTCGAGGCCCATCGCCTGCGAGATGGGGGCGGCGGACTGCTGCGCGCGCAGCAGAGGGGAGGCGATCAGCCGGACCGCAGCGCGATCCGATCCGCGGAGCTCGTGCGCGGCGGCCTCCGCCATCCGCGCGCCGAGCTCGCTGAGGCCGTACCCGGGCAGGCGACCGTAGAGCACGCCCTCGGGGTTCTCGACCTCGGCATGGCGCACCAAATGAAGGAGTCTGTCGCTCACAACTCCCATTCTAGGTTTCCCCTGCCTGGGAACTCTCAGCAGGGCCCGTCTTGTCAGACACCTCGAACGGCGTGCGCCGGCTCCTGTCCGGCCGCGATGACGGCCGGGCAGACCGACGCGAGGACGCCGGTCGCAGCTCCTGCCACCACTCCGATGGCGACGAGTTGCGGGCTGAATATCGGTGCCCACCCCAGGACCCGGGTGGACACGACGAGAAGCACTATGCCCAGACCGCTGCCGATGACTCCGCCGAGGAAGCCGATGGTGAGTCCTTCGAGCACGAATTGGAACGCCACCGATCTCCTGCTCTCACCGACCGCGCGACGCAGGGCGATCTCGGTCGCACGCGCATGCACGGAGAGATGGACCGTGACGCCGGCGCTCAGCGCTGACAGCGCGAGAAGCACCCAGGACAGCGCTCCCACGAGCGCGATCATGTCCGACGCGATCCCCTCCTTCAGCCCGCTCATGTCGGCGACGACCTCGGGCTCGAAGAGGCCGGGGTCACCGGGCGAGATCGTTCGGCCGGTAGCGGGAGCGAGCCGCGCAGGCGCTCCGGGCTCAGTGCCGGCGAGCAGCGTCGGGGCCGAGGTCTCCACGATCCCCGCAAGCGCCGGGTTGCCCACGATGGCGGAACCGAATCTCGGCTCGTTCCCTGCATCATCGATCACTCCCGAGACCGCTACGGCTGTGCCGTCGATCCAGACGTGATCACCGCTTCGCGGATCCCTCAGATCGAGCTGGTCGGCCAGTTCGGCGCCGAGGAGTACGGCCGGAAAGTCGGCGCTCCCGAGGAACAGCTCGGCGCCTTTCTCGTGCTGGCCGACCCGGATCCCCTGCAACTTCAGATAGGTCTCATCGGCGATGTAGAGCGTCGATCGCGGTCTCGGCTGGCGCTGCACTGCGGCCGGGTCCAACCGCGCCAGGTCGACATCGGTGGGGTGATCGACGAGGATCCCGACGTCGGTGACACCGGAGAGGGTCAGCATTCGTTTTCGCGCGGCCTCAGCAACGTCCAGCATCGAGTCTTCTCGCGCAAGGTCGAATTCACTGCGGATCGCCTCCGGGAGCGCTCGGGTCGTGACGATGAATGCGTCGAGACCCGAGGCATCGAGGCGGTCCGTGACCTGGGCGGTCGCGCTTTCGCTGAACCCGAGCGCCGCGATCAGCCCGCCGGCTCCGATCGAGAACGCCGTGAGCAGCAGTGAGGCGCGCACCAGATGCACGGAGTGCTTCGAAACCGCCGCCGCGAGCCGCTCGCATGCGCGAGAGAATCTCGACTGGGTCCCGACCGGTACCACGCGACCGTTCTCGGTGGCTTCGGGAGGATCTCCGGTGCGCGGTGGATCTGCCATCGACAACGCTTCGACCGATGAACCAGCGTTCAGAGAAATCGTCTCGTCGCCGACGAGCCCGCCATCGCTCATGGTGAGGATCCGGTCGGCCCGTTGCGCGATCCGGGTGTCGTGCGTGACCAGGATGACCGTCGTCCCGTGCTCGTTCAATCGTCGAAGCGTGGCGATGACGTTCGCCGAGTTCGCCGCGTCGAGCGCGCCGGTCGGCTCATCGGCGAGAATGATCTTCGGTCCGGCCGCGATGGCGCGGGCGATGGCGACGCGCTGCCGTTCACCCCCTGAGAGCGACGCCGCAAGACTCTGCGCCTTGGCGAGCATGCCGACCGTGTCGAGCGCCCGTGCCACGATCCCCGGCCGGAGAGCCGGATCGACGCGATTGACGCTCAGCCCGAGCGCGGCGTTCTGTCCGACGGTTTCTCTCGCGAGCATGTGCCCGTCCTGAAAGACGAAACCCAGGCTCCGCGCACGCGCGATATCTCGTTCCGCCTCGTTCAGCCCGGTCGTATCGATCCCGTCGAGCCAGTACTCGCCCGTCGTCGGAGAATCGAGCAGGCCGAGCACGTTGAGCAGTGTGGATTTGCCGGCGCCCGAGGCGCCGACGATCGCGACGAACTCGCCTGCCGAAACCTCGAGATCGACTCCCGCGAGCGCGGGACCCGATCCTCCGTCCCCGAACTCTCTGGTGACGCCGACCAGTTTGAGGAGCACCGGCTCGGATCTACCCGACACGAAGCTGGGTGCCTTCCTCGAGGAGTGGGTCCTCGGCTACGGCGACCCATCCCCCGGCAACCGCGATCACTTCGACCGGGACCCTCCTGGTCTGCTCTTTCGGAGCGCTTTCGGGAGAGCCCTGCCCCTCCGATCCCTCAGGAGATGCAAGAACGAGGACGTACCTCCCTCGGGCGTCTTCACGAAGCGCGACGACGGGTACGGCAAGCGAGGGCTCAGCCGGACGTACGGTGGAGACCGGCAACGAGGTCAGGGTGGGATCTTCGGAGAGCTTCGAGGGAAGGCGCACTCGGATCGGGTAGCTCGATCTGCCGGACTCCTCGTCCGTCGCGAGCGTCCCGATCGAGCGTATGCCCGCTCGGTACTCCTTGCCTTCGTGCGTCACGTACACCGACCTCACGGAACGGAAAGCGTCGATCTGCCCGGCATCGACACGAAGATCGATATGCGGCTTCCCGCGAAGCCCCAGAGCGATCGGCGTTCCGCCTCCGACGACCCTGCCCACCCGAGTAGCGCGCACGATCGTCACCTGCTGCGCGGGCAGCGGCACCAGCTCGCTCCAAGCCAGCTGCCTCCGCTTCGCCAATTGGTAGCCTGCACCCCGATACCACTGCTCGATCGCGGTCATGGTCACGGCGCCGAGCCGACCCTCACCGTCCACGGCGTAGCCGAGTCCACGAAGCATGCGCTGCAGCGCCCGGACGTCCTCTCCGACGCTACCGATCTTGAGGTCGCGATAGAGCGGCGTGTCCGGCGGCACCGCCAGTACGGGTCGACCGGAGATCTCCGCGAGAAGATCGCCGGCACGCACCTCCTGCCCCGGACTCACCACCGAGCGCGTGACGACGTTGCGGTCGACTCCGGGTCTTGCGGCCTCCGAGCCGAGATGCACAGCCACTTCCTTCGGGGGGACCACTCGACCGACGACCTGAATGCCCTCGTAGACCGATCGCAGCTCCACCCGCGCGGTGGTGATGAGCGGTCGTTCCTCGCCGGAGGTCGGAGCTTCGGGCGGCCGGAGCTCGGATCCGGCGAAGAACGCCCCGGCCGCGACGAACACGATCAGCGCCAGGGCGCTGACGACCGCCCCGGGGCGAGCCACGGGCCGCAACCTGACCGGCTCGGACGCTGTGTGCCCATGCGACCGCCCCCGACCCCGCAGCCTCACCCCTCACCGCGCGGCGTGCTCGATCCCGACTCTTCGGCGTTGATGATTCCTTCCAGTTGAGCGAGGATGGCCTGCTTCTCCTTCATGACCGCCTCGAGCTGCGACTCGTACTTCTTCATGTACGCCGTCTCGTACCTCGCACGCAGGTCGTAGAGGGTCTGCACTCTGCCGGTGCTGACGTTGCACTCGGCTTCGCCGAGCGCCGCCGTGATCTCCGCTTCCTTGCCTTGCTCCGAGTAGTCAGAGCTCACGTAGCCGGAATCCGGATTCAAGACGAGGCCGCGATCCTTCATGCAGGCGGCGAACTTCGCCGTGGCGGCCTTGCCCTCATCCGATTCCTCTGCGAGGTACATCGACATCCCTTGGATGCGATCGGAGACGAACTGTGTCTCTTCCAGCTTCTGGATGATCGGAGCGAACGCCGCGTCCTCCTCGCGCTTGCCGCTGCACACCAGAATGGCGTCTGCGTATCCCTGCCCCCGCTCAAGTTCAGATTCAGGTTCGGGCACCCCAAGGGACCAGTCCAAGTCGAGCCCATGCTTCGCGGCGGCGCCGACGTCCCACAGCCCGAACATCCGCTCCTCCTGAGGCCTCAGGCCATCCCAATCCACTTCAGTGAACTCGCTGTCCTCGTAGCCGAACTCACTCATGCACCCCTCGTAAAACTTTGCGGAGGCCTGGGCGCGCTTGACTTCAATCTCGAAGGAGTAGCCGATCAAATAGGGGTCCAGCGGCGTCTGGGCAGTGCCCGAGTCGAAGTCGAGCTCGGCCTTCACCGCCTCGAGTCCCTCGATTGACACCTCGGGAAGATCGGCCATCGGATCATTCATCTCCGCGGCGGAGGTACATCCGCTCAGGGCGAGCAGAAGCATTGGGCTCATCCCGACGGTGGCCCATTTCGATACGCGCATCACTTGACGCTCGAGGCCTTGTCACTCCAGTTCTTTCCGGTGCTGCAGAGCTTTTGGTTTCGAAGATCAGACTTGGATCCAGACCAGATGGGAGAGCTACATCCCCTGTAGTCTTCGTGCTCAAAGAGCCGCACGGTGTACTTGCCGCTGATCTTGAACGAGGTGGTCTTGTCGTTGAACCCGGGCAGCGACGAGCGATGCCCGGAACCGATGTTCAGGGCCTGTCCGACCTTCGCGTTGTAGTTCTCGTGCTCGAACAGGATGATTCCCGCCTGCGCGGGCGCGACCGCGAGCAGAGAGCCTGCGGTCAGCGCCGCGGCCGCGAGGGCACCGATCAGAACTTTGCGGGAAAGGGTGAGCATGATGTCTCCGTATCGATTGATGGATGATCAGTCGAGCGAGTCCCCCGCCTCAACCGGCGTTACCTGCTTCCCCATGCGTTTTCACACTATGTCCGAACGCATAGGATGTCAATTCGGATCGTTCGATCGGTTTTTGGATTGGGTGCGGCCACAGGGTTCCAGAGAAGTGTGCTGGGGGCGATTCCATCCGGCTTTTGTGAAACTTTGCGAACAAGTCGGGGGTGGGGATCGGGCGGTCGAACGGGATCCCACGCGTCGGTAGACTGGTCGGATGCAGGATCGTGTGTTGATCAAGGATCTGGCCGCTCGCGAAGACGGCCCCGTTCGTGTCGCCGGCTGGGTCGAGAAGGTGCGCGACCAGCGCTACGTGCAGTTCGTCGTGCTGCGCGATGAGAGCGGAGCCGTGCAGCTCGTGAACGGCGGCGTGCTGCGCGAGCCGGATCCCGAGAACCCGCGTTCCGACATCCTCGTTCCCCGCACCCGCACCATCTCCGAGCTGACGCAGGGCAGCTTCGTGACGGTGACCGGAGAGCTGCAGCACAACGAGCGCGTGAAACTCGGCGGCGTCGAGATCCAGATCGAGGAGATCGAGGTCGTGACGGCCGCGCTGCCCGACAACCCCGTCGCCGACGACTCCGGTATCGACGTGCGCCTCGACTGGCGATTCCTCGACCTGCGCCGCCCCGAGCAGAACCTCGTCTTCCGTGTGCAGACCACCTTCCTGCACGCGTTGCGCCAGGTGTGGGTGGATCGCGGCTTCATCGAGATCCAGACGCCGAAGCTCATGGCCTCGGCCTCGGAGTCGCGCGCCGAGCTCTTCGAGGTCGAGTACTTCGAGGGCAAGGCGTTCCTCGCGCAGAGCCCGCAGTTCTTCAAGCAGATGGCGCAGGCCGCCGGCTTCGGCGGCATCTTCGAGGTGGGGCCCGCGTTCCGCGCCGATCCCTCATTCACCTCGCGGCACGCGACCGAGTTCACCTCGATCGACGCCGAGCTGAGCTGGATCGACTCGCACGTGGACGTCATGGAGCTGCACGAGGAGCTCATCGTCGCCGGACTCTCCGCCGTCAAGGAGCGGCACGGTGAGGAGATCGAGAAGCTCTTCGGCGTCGAGATCGAGGTGCCGGCCCGCCCGTTCCCGCGCATCCCGCTCGCGGAGGCCAAGCAGATCGTGAAGGACCGCGGCTACGAGGTGCCCCGCGCCGACGCCGACATGGACCCCGAGGGCGAGCGGCAGATCGCCGCCTACGTCAAGGAGACGACCGGCAGCGACTTCGTGTTCCTCACGGACTACGCCGCATCGATCCGCCCGTTCTACCACATGCGCCACGCGGACGACCCGTCGCTCACCAACAGCTACGACCTGATCTACCGCGGCACCGAGATCTCGACGGGCGCCCAGCGCGAGCACCGCATCGAGGTGCTCGAAGCCCAGGCGGTCGAGAAGGGCATGGATCCGACGGAGCTCTCCTTCTACCTCGACTTCTTCCGCTACGGCGTGCCGCCGCACGGCGGCTTCGGCATGGGGCTCAACCGTGTGCTGATGCTGATGCTGCACCAGTCGTCGATCCGGGAGGTCACGTACCTCTTCCGCGGACCGAACCGCCTGCTCCCCTGACCGCGAGGTGATTCCCCGTGGCCGGAACGGCCTCGGGACAACCCGCGCGGCCTGCCCGGTGAAGCGCCCCGCCCCTCCGGAGCAGTGGGGAACGCATCTGCGCCACCGGACACGTGTGCCGTCAACACGAGTCGTGTTGACGAGGAGGTCTCGATTGTCACCGATATCCGAGACCTCGCGAGCAGAACGACTCGTGTTGACGGCGCGATGGCGACCGCGACGTCACCGCAGCACCCTGCAGACGCGCGGACGCGGCACCGGCTCGAAGCCGAGTGCCGCGTCCGCGTGGTGTGCCCCCGGCGGTGACGGCCGCGGAGCGCCTCGATCAGCTGCCGCTGGCCGCCTTGATCATGTAGCCGGCGCCGCGCACCGTGTGGATCATCGGAGAGCGCCCGCCGTCGACCTTCTTGCGCAGGTAGGAGATGTAGAGTTCGACGACGCTCGGCTTGCCCGTGAAGTCGTAGCTCCAGACGCGATCCAGGATCTGCGCCTTCGAGAGGACGCGGCGAGGGTTGCGCATCATGTAGCGAAGCAGTTCGAACTCGGTCGTGGTGAGCTCGATGATCTCGCCGCTGCGCTCCACCTCGTAGCTGTCCTCGTTGAGCACGAGGTCGCCGAGGCGGAGCAGCGGATCCGGCTCCTGATTGCGCAGCAGCTGGGAGCGGCGGACGAGTGCGCGCAGGCGGGCGATCAGCTCCTCGAGGCTGAACGGCTTCACCATGTAGTCGTCGCCGCCGGCGGTCAGGCCGTTCACGCGATCGTCGACCGAGTCGAGCGCGGTGAGGAAGAGCACCGGGGTCAGGTAGCCCTCGCCGCGAATGCGGGAGAGCACCTGCACGCCGTCGATGTCCGGCAGCATGATGTCGAGCACGACGACGTCGGGGTGATAGCTGCGGAGCTTCTCGAGCCCGTCGGCCCCGGTGGAGGCGGTTTCCACCTCCCAGCCGTCGTAGCGGAGCGCCATCGCCACGAGCTGCAGGATCGATTCCTCGTCGTCGACGATGAGTGCCCGCAGCTTTTGCAGTTCCTCTGATTTCGGTGTTTCTTTGCCCATGAAAGAACATTATTGCGAGATCTCCTCGGTAAGTCCTGGAATTCATGGATTTTGTACATCCGTTGCTGAATTCTCTCCGATGGGGACAGCGGGGCGGGAAGGGGTCGAGTCGCGGGTCCATCAGACGAGGCCGACGGGTCCGTCATACCCGTCCCGTCCGGCGCGGGACGCCCCGCGGAGGGCCGCGGGTGGGAGAATCGTAGGCGATGAACACCTCGGATCACGGCTACCTCCGACGGATCGTCGTCGACGGCAGCGACCGCATGGCCTGGCTCCGGGCCCGGGCGCGCGGGATCACCGCGACCGACGTGGCCAAGCTGTCGACGCCGCGGTCGATCGACGCCGCCGCCTGGGAGAAGTTGCACGGCAGCCGCTTCGGCGGCAACGCCTACACCGAGCACGGCAAGGCGCGGGAGCCGGAGATCGCGGGCTGGGTCCTGCGCGAGCACGGGATCGAGCCCAGCCAGGCCCTCTTCCACGCCGAGATGGACGTACGGCACCTGGCCACACCGGACGGCCTGGTGGAGCGGGCGGGTGGCGCGCTCGAGCTCGCGGAGATCAAGACCACGAACAAGGAGTGGCGCACGATCCCGCGTCACTACCTCCGGCAGATCTGGTGGCAGCAGTACGTGCTCGGCGCGGAGCGCACGCTGATCGTCTGGGAGCGGCACGAGGACTTCGTGCCCGTGGGCGACCCGGAGTGCCGCTGGATCGAGCGCGACGAGGACGAGATCGAGCGCCTCGTCGGGCTCGCCGGGCGCCTGATCGATACGCTGATCCTGCGCAGCGCCTGAACCGGACGGCTCAGAAGCCGGGGAGGATCCTCGTGTCGTCCGCGTGCGCGGGATCGACCGTCGCCGCCCCGTGCGCGCCACCCGCGGGCTGACCCGTGTGCAGCGCGAAGTTGCTCTCGATGAGCTCCTGCAGCGCGTCGACCACCGCGGCGCAGCCGG
>CAMFIY010000099.1 GCA_945952575.1 uncultured Leucobacter sp. | reverse complement strand
GGTCCGCTCGCTTGGACGCCTCTTCTACCTCGGCGATGGGATGTCCGACCACTGCGGTGCCGCTGATCGTGCCGGTGAAGCCGGAGTCGGCGGCGTACCGGCATTCCGCGGCGAGCATCTTCTCCGACGCCTCCTGAGCTTCCGAGAGGAATGCGACGCTCTCGGAGAGGAATGAGTCATCCGCCACGTGCAGCAGCTCGACGGACGCTCCGCTCTGGGCGGCTCGCGCGAGTCCCCAATCGAGTGCCGCACGGCTGTGCTGTGAGCCGTCGACTCCGATGATGTACTTCTCGGCCATGTTCGCTGCCTCCCTGTTGTGCGTGTGGACCTTGGCTGCGGGCGAGCGCCGCTCGCGTTACGACTGAAGCACCGGCAGGTGCAGCGGATCGATGCCGGCGAGCTGCTCGATGACGCGTACCACCTGGCAGCTGTAGCCGTACTCGTTGTCGTACCAGACGTAGACGACGGCGCTGTCACCGGTCGCGATCGTGGCGAGTCCGTCGACGATGCCGGCGCGGTTGCTGCCCACGAAGTCGGTCGAGACGATCTCCGACGACTCGACGTAGTCGATCTGGGTGCGCAGGCTGCCGGTGAGGGAGACCTGCTCGAGGCGGTCGTTGATCTCGTCGCGGGTGACCTCGCGCCCGAACTGCAGGTTCAGCACGGCCATGGAGACGTCCGGGGTGGGGACGCGGATCGCGTTGCCGGTGAGCTTGCCCTCGAACTCGGGCAGCGCCTTCGCGACGGCTTTCGCCGCGCCGGTCTCGGTGAGCACCATGTTCAGCGCTGCCGAGCGGCCGCGGCGGTCGCCCTTGTGGAAGTTGTCGATCAGGTTCTGATCGTTCGTGTAGGAGTGCACGGTCTCGACGTGTCCGCGCCGCACATCGAAGGCGTCGTTCAGGACCTTGAGCACGGGGGTGATGGCGTTCGTGGTGCAGGATGCGGCGGAGACGATGGTGTGGTCCGCCGTGATCATGTCGTTGTTCACGCCGTAGACGATGTTGAGCATATCGCCCTTGCCTGGTGCGGTGAGCAGCACACGAGCGATCCCGGGATTGCGCAGGTGCTGGCCGAGTCCCTCGGCGTCGCGCCAGCGGCCGGTGTTGTCGACCAGGATCGCGTCCTCGATGCCGTACTGCGCGTAGTCGACGCTCGCCGGATCGTCCGAGTAGATGACCTGGATGCGCACACCGTTGGCGAGGATCGCGTCCTCGTCCTCGAGCACCTTGATGGTGCCGTTGAACGGGCCGTGAACCGAGTCCCGGCGCAGCAGATTGGCGCGCTTCACGAGATCGTTCTCCGCGCCCTTGCGCACGACGATGGCGCGCAGGTTGAGGCCGTTGCCGCTGCCTGCATGGTCGATGATGATTCGGGCGAGGAGACGGCCGATGCGGCCGAAGCCGTAGAGGACCACGTCGGTGCCGGATCCGCGCTCCGCGTGCAGGGACGCGCCGAGCTCCGCGCGCAGGTAGGCGTCGAGATCCGCCGTGCCCGACTCGCGGAAGCCCTTCGCGAGCAGGGCCAGGTCGACGGAGACCGGGCCGGGCTGGATCGTGGCGAGCGCGTTCACGATCGCCGAGGTCTCTTCGAGCGGGAGCTCGACCTCGTCGATCTTGCGCGCGAAGCTGTGCGCGCGGATGATGTCGATCGCCGAACGCCCGACCAGGCTGCGGCCGTGCACGGACATGACCACGTCGTGATCCCGATAGAGCTGTCCGATCAGCGGGATCATCCGCTCCGCCAGCTCCTGCTTGGTCTTCCAGGCCTCGAGATGGGCGTCCGCGCGCTGAATCATGTGAACGGTGGCTTCCTTCCGGTAAGTACGTGTGGCCTGCCCGCCGGCGCCCTGTCGGCGCGTGGATCCATTATCCCATGCGCAGCCCTGAGATGCCCCGTCGCGGCGTTCGGGTAGCCTCTTCGCATGAGCGAATACGGGCTAGGGGATCTGCGCCGCGTGGTCGAGGGTTTCTGGCCGGCTGGTTCGGCCGAGACCTGGGACCGGGTCGGCCTGGTCGCGGGCGCCGACGGGGCCCCGCTCCGCCGGGTGCTGCTCGCAGTGGACGCGGTGCGAGCCACGGTCGACGAAGCGCTCGAGTGGCACGCGGACGTGCTGCTGACGCACCATCCGCTGCTGCTGCGGGGGGTGCACACGATCGCCGAGGACACGGCGAAGGGCGCGTTGCTCGCCTCGCTGATCCGCGGCGGTTGCGCGCTGCTCGCGGCGCACACCAACGCCGATGCGCCCGAGGGGGGCGTGAGCGATGTGCTCGCCTCCCGGCTCGGACTCGTCGACTCGGTGCCGATCGAGGCCGGTGCGGACCCGACGTCGGGCATCGGGCGGGTCGGGCGTCTCGCCGATCCGCTGCCGTTGCGAGAATTCGCCGCACGGATCGCGGGAGAGCTGCCCGAGACGGTCTCCGGCGTGCGCGTCGCGGGGGATGCGGATCGCCTCGTCTCGCGCGTCGCGCTGTGCGGTGGGGCCGGGGACAGCCTGCTCGGTCATCCGGCGGTGCGGGCGGCCGACGTCTACGTGACGAGCGACCTGCGGCACCATCCTGCGCAGGAGTCGCTCGAGCAGTCGCTCGTCTCGGGCGGGCCGGCGCTGATCGACGTCGCGCACTGGGCCGCCGAATCGCTGTGGCTGCAGGGCGCGGCGGATCGCCTCTCCGCCGAGCTGCCTGGCGTGGAGTTCCGCGTCAGTTCGGTGCGCACGGACCCCTGGGACTTCGTGGTGTGACAACGCTTGTCGAACTGGTGGTCTGCGAGCCTGCACGCTCGCGTTGAAGATAGCCGTCGGACGGCGTAGGTGCCTAGCCCAGGGCTGACCAGCGCAGTTCGGCTCGGGCGACACTGGTGTTGAGGCATGGGCCCGCGGGGTCAGTATGGAGGTAGAGGTCGATCTCTTGAATGAGTTCGCCCTCGACTCGCGCCGGGAGTCGAATAGGCTTCAACTCGCTTTGTGCGCGGAAGTCCCCGCCTCCCGACCGGAGCCCTCCGTCGAAGCACAGATCCGTACCTCTCGGCGTGAGAGACGCGCCGAGGCCCAGACTCGAGTAGGGCGTCTCGAACTCGAGTAACTCGACGGTAGCGACTGCGCCCTCGCCCGAATCCCGCATGGTCACCAAGACTCTTCCCGAAGTCCTTCCATCGAGGGACGCGAGTGCGCCTGTCGCTCTGCGGAAGGGGGCTATCGAGGGTTCCTGCTCGACTTCCTGCTGGGTCGGGGCGATACTCGCTGAGGAATCGGTGTGGGTTGCGGGGGGCATGTCCGAAGGATTGGGTGCGCAGGCTGCGAGCAGGAAGGGAACGAGCAGGAACGGCACGAGCAGGAAGAGCGTGGCGGCGCTGGGTCTCTTCATCGACTTCTCCTGACTATGTCTCCGGTTGGAGATGGCTATCAACCTAGTCGACGATAACGGAGAAGGGGAATGGGCCGGCCTGTACGCCGGGTTCTGTACCGCTTCGCGAACGAGGCGGTGACGGTCATCTATCTCGGAGTGCCGTTGCCGACACCCTCTAGCGGCCTACCCGCAGACTCGGCGAGGAGCGTCAACGTCTGCTGTCTGGCCTTGCTGCGAACGAGGTTTACCTGGCCGCCCGTGTCGCCACGGGCGCCGGTGGGCTCTTACCCCACCCTTTCACCCTTACCCGGCCCGGCGAACCGGGCCCGGCGGTCTACTCTCTGTTGCACTTTCTCGCGGGTTGCCCCGGGTGGGCGTTACCCACCGTTCTCCTCTGCGCAGCCCGGACGTTCCTCGGCGCGACGCCGAAGCGTCACGACGCGACCGTCCGGCCGACCCATTCCCGGTTCAGCCTAACGGAAGGCACGGCGAAGAGTGGCGAGTGTCGGCCTCAGCGGACCTCTCCGGAGCCTCGCGGAGGGAGAACCGACTATTCTCCCTCGATGCGCACGAGGATGGCTCCGCTCTGCGGGCAGAACACGACCTCGTCGGCTGCGGCGGCACGGATGTCGCTCAGCTCCGCCGGAGCGAGCGCCATGTTGCTGCCCTCGGAGACGTTGCCGCGCAGTCGTGCGGCGCCGACGCCGCCCCGGGCTCGCGTCCGCTCGTACAGGTCGAGCAGGTCACCCTGCACCTCGGCGGCCAGACCGGCTCGGGCCTCCGCCGTCTGTGCGAGCTCGGCGTCGATGCCGCCCTCGGCGGCTGCGATCGCCCCGGTCAGCTCGCCGCGGCGGGCGTCGACGCTCGCGAGCGCCTGGGATGCCTCGGCGTAGCTCGCTTGCGTCGCCTCGTTCGCCTCCATCAGCTCGAGCTCGCGATCCTCGAGTTCTGACTGACGGCGGGCGAGCACGTCCAGCTCGTCCTGCAGCGCCTGCGCCTCCTTGGGGGAGGTGCTGACGGCGAGCAGCTCCTCATCGCGGCGACGACGCGCTCGCACCGTCTCCACGTCGTCCTCGAAGCGGGAGATCTCGGCGTTCTGCGCATCGAGTTCGCGTTGCACGGCCATGAACGCGTCTTTGGCCGCGGTCAGCTCGCCCTGCATCCCGGCCAGCTCGGCACGCTCCGGCAGCTGAGTGCGGCGTCGGCGCAATCGCGCCAGCGTGGTGTCGAGCTCTTGCAGATCGAGCAGTCGCTGCTGCTGCGCGGGGGTGGCCTTCATGCCGATAACCCTACCGGCAGCCTCGACGCTCCGCCGGTCGTTCGCGCGGAACCCGCTTGACCGGGTGACGGCGCGGGCATACGCTTACTTATGGTCTAAGTGACTTTAAGTCGAGGATCCGAAGATGGGGGATGCATGCTCTACGCCCAGGCGAACGTGACCGAGCGTCTCACGCTGCCTCCGGCCGTCGCGGTCTCGACGGTCGCCTTCGCCCTTCGGCCGCCGGTCGGGGCGATCTCGGCAACCGGAGGACCGGCTCCCGGGGAGGGTGCCCTCTGGATCCCGCTCGTGCGGCGCACGCGCATGCCCTTCCGAGGTCTCTGGGCGCTGCCGGGCGGACCGACCCAGTGGGACGAGACGCTCGCCGACACCGCGCTGAACACCCTCCAGAGCGCCGTGCGCCGACGGCCAGGCTATCTCGAGCAGCTGTATTCCTTCGGAGCCGTCGAACGCTCAGCGGCAGCCCAGCGGCTGGTCACCATCGCGTACTGGGCGCTCTACGGGGAGGCGGACTTCGCGGAAACGCCGGAGGATCCCGATCCGAATGTGGCCTGGTTCGCCGTCGACGCGATCCCCGACCTCGCCTTCGATCACGCCGAGATCGTCGAGCACGCCCTCGCCCGGCTGCGCTCGAAGACGGAGTACGCCGCGGTCGCCCACCGCTTCCTCGGCCCGATGTTCACGCTCGCGCAGCTGCGCGCCGTGCACGAGGCCGTGCAGGGGCGGCCGGTGGACCCGGCGAACTTCCGCCGCCAGTCCCTTGCCCAGGGGCGCCTGGTCGATACCGGCGATCTCGAATCGGGCACCGCGCACCGCCCGGCGCGGTTGTACCGCTTCGCCGACGCGGAGACCGCTCGGCCCCCAGAGAACTTCCCGAATCGCAGCGAGCATTGAGGACCCGAAGATGACCAGCGTGCACGAACTCATCAGGGATGCCGCGGAACGAGAGGCGCTCGGCGGGGATGACCCGTCGGGGGCCCCCGCCGCACCCCACCGGCGTCCGATCGCACTGCGGTCGACCGGTGCCTCGAGTTGCGACCCGGGCTTGGCCGAGGAACCGTGGCGCATCGATCGCCGCGCCGGCTACGGTCCCGGATCCTCCGCGGCGGATGCGATCCCCGGCGATGCACCCAGGCAGGGACGGCTGCCGGCCCGCTACACGGATGCGAGCGACGACCAGCTGCACGAGTGGATCGTCGCCGCCAAGACGCGGCTGGGCGCACGGGTGCGGATCCTCGGTCACTTCTATCAACGGGACGAAGTCGTCCGCTACGCCGACTTCGTCGGGGACTCGTTCATGCTCGCGCAGGCCGCCAAGGAGCATCCCGAGACCGAGGCGTTCGTGTTCTGCGGCGTGCACTTCATGGCCGAGACCGCAGACATCCTCTCCGACCCGTCGCAGGCGGTCGTACTGCCGAATCTCGCGGCCGGCTGCTCCATGGCAGACATGGCCACGATCGAGCAGGTCGAGGACTGCTGGCGGCAGCTCACCGCCGTGCTCGGGAGCGAGCCGGGGACGGACGGCCGGCAACCGGTGATCCCGGTGACGTACATGAACTCATCCGCGGCGATCAAGGCGTTCTGCGGTCGCAACGGGGGAATCGTCTGCACCTCATCGAACGCGCGCGCCGTGCTCGAATGGGCGTTCGCGCGAGGGCAGCGCGTCGTCTTCTTCCCCGATCAGCACCTCGGCCGCAACACGGCCAAGGCGATGGGCCTCTCCGAGGACGAGATGCCCGTGTGGCGACCGCAGGCGGCGAACGGCGGCAACACGGAGACGCAGCTCCGCGCCGCGAAGGTGATCCTCTGGAACGGATTCTGCTCCGTGCACAAGCGGTTCACGGTCGAGCAGATCGAGCGCGCCCGGGCCGAGCATCCGGGCGCACGGGTCATCGTGCACCCGGAGTGCCCCGCGGCCGTGGTCGAGGCCGCGGATGGAGCGGGGTCCACCGACTACATCCGGAAGCAGATCGATGCGGCCCGGCCCGGCGACGTGATCGCGGTCGGCACGGAGATCAATCTCGTGAACCGGTTGCAGCAGGAGCATCCCGAGCTCACCGTGTTCTGCCTCGATCCGGTGGTCTGCCCCTGCTCGACGATGTACCGGATCCATCCGGCCTACCTCGCCTGGACGCTCGAGTCCCTCGTGGCCGGCGAAACGCCGAATCGTATCACGGTGGCGGAGCGCATCGCCTCGGAGTCCCGGATCGCACTCGAGCGCATGCTTGCGGCGCGGCCGTGATCCTCGTCATCGGCGCCGGTGTCGCCGGTCTCTCCTGCGCCCTCGCCGCCGCGCGAGCCGGGGCCGAGGTCGAGCTCGTCACGTGCGGTGTCATGAGCGGGACGGCGGGGGAGACCCGTTCGCTCTCGGGAGGGAACACGGCACTCGCTCAGGGCGGCATCGCAGCGTCGGTCGGCGCCTCCGACACGGTGGGGATGCACTTGGAGGACACGTTGCGGGCGGGAGCCGGGATCGTCGATGCAGAGGCCGCCGAGGTGCTGGTGCGCGACGGCCGCTCCGCGGTGCGCCGTCTGATCGACGACGGGTTCGCGGCGGATCGGGAGGCCACCGGTGATCCGGCTCTCGGCCTGGAAGCGGCTCATCGGAGGCATCGGATCGTGCACGCGGGCGGAGACCGGACGGGTGCCGTGCTGCACGGACACCTGCTCCGGCGGGCGCTGCTCGAGGGGCGGATCCGATTGCGCGACGCGCACTCGCTCGTCTCCCTCGTCGAGGACGCCGGCGCGGTGACCGGGGCGATGCTGCAGCATGGCTCGGGTCGAACCGAGACGGTGCGGGCGGCCGCGGTCGTTCTCGCGACGGGCGGCTACGCCGCGCTCTATTCGCGCACATCGAACGAGCCGGGTGCTCAGGGGACGGGAATCGTGCAGGCCGCGCGCGCCGGCGCGCTGGTCTCCGATCTCGAGTTCGTTCAGTTCCATCCGACCGTGCTCGCGGGAGCGGGAACGCTGATCTCCGAAGCGGTCAGGGGAGCCGGTGCGTTCCTCCGAGACGGTTCCGGGCGCCGGTTCATGCTCGCCGCCGATCCCGCGGCCGAACTGGCCCCACGAGACGTGGTCTCCCGCGAGATCCATCGCGTGCTCCGGGAGCGCGGGGAGGAGGTGGTCTGGCTCGATGCGACCGGACTCGAGCGCGATGGCGGCCCCGGCACGCTCGCACGGCGGTTCCCCGCGATCTCGGCTGCGACGCGGGAGCACGGCCATGACTGGACCCGGGATCCCGTGCCGGTATCGCCGGCCGCCCACTACACGATGGGCGGGGTGCTCAGCGATCTCGACGGACGGAGTTCGGTTCCCGGGCTCTTCGTCGCGGGTGAGGCCGCCTCGACCGGTGTGCACGGCGGGAACCGTCTCGCCTCGAACTCGTTGCTCGAGGGGCTGGTGTTCGGGCGACGGGCCGGCCTGGCCGCCGTACGATTCGCCGGTTCGAGGGAACGCTGGGAGCCTCGCGGAGCCGGGTTCTCGTCCCTCGCCCGGACGGCGGAGCAGGTTCGGCTCCCCGCGTCTCCGGGGCGGGTCGCACCGAAGTTGGCGGGTCTTGCCGCGCCGGCTCCCGCGCCGATCGTCGCTGCCGTATCCGCGGGCCTCGGCGTCGAACGGGACGCCGAGGGACTGGCAGCGGCCGGGGCGGTGTTCGCCGCGCACGCGGGTGCCGCGGCAGCCCTCGCCGGCATGGTCGGCGCGGCGGCGACGGCACGCGAGGAGTCGCGGGGCAGTCACCAGCGATCGGACTTCCCGGACTCGGATCCTGCGGCCACCCGTCGGCGCGCCTTCCGGGCCGTATTCGCATCGGAGCCGAGCACCCGCACGCCACCGTGCGACGCGGCGGCGCCCGTCGGGTTCCGCACTGCGCTCCGGAGCGGCCGGACCGCTTCAGAACCGAGGAGTTTCGTATCGTGCTGACCGCTCAGATCATCGAATCCGTCGTGCGGCGGGCGCTCGAGGAGGACGCGCCCTGGGGCGACCTCACCGCGGAGCTCGCCATCCCCGAGACGGCCGGGCTCTCGGCCGCCCTCGTGGCGCGGGAGGCAGGCGTCTTCGCCGGAGGCTCCCTCGTGTCCGAGACCTTCCGACAGTCGGACGCGCGCATCGAGGTCGCCGATCTCCTGCCGGACGGCACGGACTTCGCCGCGGGAGATGTGCTGGCGCGCGTCTCCGGCCCGGCTCGGGGCATCCTCACGGGCGAACGCGTCGCATTGAATTTCAGCCAGCGCATGAGCGGCATCGCGAAGCTCACGGCGCAGTACGTCGAGAAGGTCGCGCACACCCGGGCGCGGATCTCAGACACCCGGAAGACGACACCGGGGCTGCGCGCGCTCGAGAAGCACGCGGTGCGCGCGGGAGGCGGTGCGAACCACCGC
>CAMFIY010000098.1 GCA_945952575.1 uncultured Leucobacter sp. | reverse complement strand
CGCTGAGGTGCAGCTGGTACACCTCGACCGGCGCGTCGTCCTGGCGGAAGTTGAACTCCCGCTCGTAGTGCTCGTGGAACGTGCGCACGGCCTGCACGAGCGCGCCGGGGCCGCGGCCCATCGGCACCTGGAGCGAGCGCCACTGCCCGGAGTAGCGCATCGAGATCTTGCGCTGCAGCACCGCGTCCTCGTCGGCGACGCCCTCGTGCCGCAGCCGCGCCGCGGCCTCGGTCTCGAGCGTCACGAAGGCCTCCTCGATGCCTTCCTCATCGGCGCCCGAGGCGAGGCCGGTGTGCATCTGCGCGAAGTCGTGCTGGATGTCGACGAGCAGGCAGCCCATGGCCGAGGTGACGCCCGGGTTCGGCGGCACGATGACGGTCGGGATCCCGAGCTCGCGGGCCACGTCGGCGCCGTGCAGCGCGCCGGCGCCGCCGAAGGCGAGCAGGGCGAAGTCGCGGGGGTCGTAGCCGCGGCGGATGGAGACGAGGCGCACCGCATCGGCCATGTTGGCGTTGGCGACGGACACGATGGCCTGCGCCGCCTCCTCGAGGCCCATCCCGAGGGGCTCCGCGATGACGCGGTTGACCGCCTCCTCGGCGAGCCTGCGGTCGAGCTGCTTGACGCCGCCGGCGAGCGAGGTGCCGAGCCGGCCGAGCACGACGTTCGCGTCGGTGTTGGTCGGCTGGTCGCCGCCGGTGTCGTAGCAGGCGGGGCCGGGATCCGCGCCGGCCGACTGGGGGCCGTTGCGCAGCGAGCCGGCGATGTCGATGTGGGCGAGGGATCCTCCGCCCGCACCGATCGTCAGCACCTCGATCGAGGGGAAGATGATCGGGTGGCCGTATTCGACCTGCCACTCCTGGGCCACGCGCAGCTCGCCGCCGGCGACGAGCGCGATGTCGGTTGAGGTGCCGCCCATGTCGAGGCTGACCGCGTTGTCGTATCCGCACTGCTGCGCGATGTGCTTCGCCGAGATGGCGCCGGCCGCGATGCCGGAGGCGGCGAGCCGCACCGGGAACTTCTCGACCAGGCGCGGGGTCATGGATCCGCCGCCGGAGTGCAGCAGCAGCAGGTCGCCGGCATAGCCGCCGCCCTTCAGCTCGGTCGCGAGCCGGTTCACGTACCCGGAGACGAGCGGGGCGAGCACGGCGTTCGCGACCGCGGTGTTGAAGCGGGGGTACTCGAAGATCTCGGGCAGGATCTCGGCCGAGGTCGAGACCGTCGCATCCGGGATCACCTCCTCGAGGATCTCGCGCATCCGCGTCTCGTTCGCGGCATTGGCGTAGGAGTTCAGGAAGCAGACGGCGATCGTCTTGACGCCGCGCTTCTCGAACAGTTCGGCCAGTCGGCGCGCCTCCGCCTCGTCGAGCGGGGTGACGACCTTGCCGACGTAGTCGATCCGCTCGGTGACCTCGAAGCGGTCGCGGCGGCGGATGTAGGGCGCCGAGACGTCGTTGTAGGCGTCCCAGAGGTCATCCTTGGTGCCGTCGCGAATCTCGAGGATGTCGCGGAAGCCTCGGGTCGTGACGAGCGCGGCCGCCGGGAAGTTGCGCGTGATGAGCGCGTTGGTGGCGACGGTCGTGCCGTGGGAGAAGAGCGTCACGTCGGAGAGGTCGATCTCGCCGCGCTCGACGCCGTTCATGACGGCGATCATCGGATCGTGCGGTGTCGACGGCACCTTCGTCACGCGCATCTTCTGTGTCTCGTCGTCGAAGATGCAGACGTCGGTGAACGTCCCGCCCACATCTACCGCTACTCGAACGCTGGTCATCGGCTCCTCCTAGAAGTTCTCCATCGATTTCCGGGTGCCTCTACCTTCGAGCCCACCGGTTGTCGGGTCACTAGAGAATGCAACGGTTTCGTCGGCGTGCATTGTGAGAATTCCAAATCTGGGGCAGAATCGGGCCATGAAACCTCCGCTTCCTCCAAGTTCACAGCTTCCAGTCCGGTGAAGGGCGAGGATCCGGCCGCCGAGAACGAGCGGCTCAGACGCACGGTGGACGTCACGAACGCGCTGCTCGCGGCGGTCTCGTCGCCCGATCCGGTGCAGGCGCTCGTGGCGCGGATGGCCACGATCTGCCGCGGCTCGGCGATCGTCTACGACTTCGAGGGCAACATCGTCGCGAGCACCGGCGAGGCCCCCGTGCAACTGATCTGGAACGAGGTGACGGCGACCAACCGCGTCGAGCTGAGCCTCGAGATCGGCCGCTGGGAGGTGCACACCCGCCGTGTCGCGCTGCGCGCCGGGGTCCACGTCATCGCGATCGCGAGCCGGGGCACGCGCAGCATCGTCGAGCTGAGCGAGCTGCTCCTGGACACCTCGGAGCGGCTGCTCAGCGCGGTGCACGGGATCCAGTCCGGCGCGACGCTGCGAGATCCGCGCGCCAACGAGCAGCTGATGGCCGCGTTGCACGCCGGGATCCTGCCCTCGCGCGAGGATCGCTTCTGGAATCGGACGACGCAGTTCGGCTTCCAGGCGTATTCGTCGGTGCGCACGATAGAGGCGCTGCCCCTCGACGACCGCTCGGCGACGGCGGCCGACGTCGGACGCCTCGTCGCACAGGCCCGGTCCGACGGCGTCCCGCTGCTCATCATGCTGCATCGCGTGGACATGGAGGCGCCGGCCACCGTCTCCGCGCTCCTCCCCGACACGGCGCCGGCCGAGCGACTCATCGACGGTCTCTCGGCCCACTATCTGATCGGCGCATCGGCGCCCTTCATCTCCCTCGCCGCCGTGCCCGAGGGCGTGCGCGAGGCCGAGACCGCACTGCGGATCGGCCAGAACTGGGCGGCCGCTTCGGCGGCGCCGGGGCAGCTGGGCGCGGTGCGCATGGATCAGATCGACCTCACCACGTGGCTGCTCTCGCACGTGGATCAGCGCCAGCTGCGCGAACGGGTCGAACGCACCCTCGCGCCGATCGGCGCCTCCCCGCTGCGCGAGACCCTGGTCGCCTACCTCGCCACCGGGCAGAACGTGGCGCGCACGGCCGAACTCTTCTACGTCCACCCGAACACGGTCCGCTACCGGCTTTCGCGGATCGAGGAGGAGATCGGGATGCCGGTCGCCTCGGCTCCCGCACTCGCGAACCTCGTCCTGGCTCTGCACCCGGCGATCATCGCCGCGATCTCGACGCTCGAGGATCCCGCAGGATAGCCCGCGACCATCGCTGCCGCTCGCCGGCGACGAACCCTGTCGTTCGACGGCTACGAACGCAGTCGCTCGGTGCCCTCGGTCGGCTCGGTGCGGCCGTGCGCCAGCGGCAGTCCCACATCGTCGACCGCCACGAAGACGATGCGATCGAGTCGCAGCACCTCCTCGCCGGTGACCGCGTTCTCGACCCGGCAGTTCAGCGTGATCGAGGTGCGCCCGAAGCCCTCGATCCCGAACTCGAGCTCGAGCAGGTCGCCCCGGTCGGCCCGCGCGACGAAGTCGACCGCCGAGACATAGCGCGTCACCACCTCGACCGTGCCGAGCTGGGTGACGGCGATGATCGCCGCCTCCTCGTCGATCCACTGCAGCAGCCGGCCGCCGAAGAGCGCGCCGTGCTGGTTGAGATCCTCGGGCTTGACCCACTTGCGCACGATCTGCGTGAACTCGATCATGGCCTCAGCTTAGAGGTCGCACGGAGAGGGGCGCGGCGATTCAGAGCGGGAGCACCTGCAGCCCGTCGGCGACGACGCGACCGTCGTGGATCACCGTGCGGTCGGTGCCGCGATCCATCACGGTGCTGGCGACCGTCTCGCCATCGACCAGCACGAGCGACGCGCGATCCCCCACCGCCAGCCCCGGCCGGTCGGTCGTGCCGGCCAGTCGGGGGACGTCGCGGCTCATGATCGAGGCGCCGCCCACCGTCGCGACCGCGAGGCAGTGCTCGATCAGCTCGTCGTCGCGGAAGTAGTTGGTGAAGGCGAGCTGCCAGGTGCGGTCGAGCAGGTCGCAGTTGCCGTAGGGGCTCCAGTAGTCGCGCTGGCCGTCCTCCCCGAGTCCGACCCGCACGCCGGAGTTCGACAGCTCCACGAGCGAGAGCTGGTCGGGCGCCGCGGGCGCGACGGTCGCCATGGAGACGTCGAGCTCGGCGAACTCGTCGATCAGCCGTCGACTCGTCGCCTCCGAGACCGCGCCGAGCTCGTAGGCGTGCGACAGGGTGACCTTGCCCTGCATGCCGAGTGCACGGGTGCGCTCCAGGATCAGATCGGTGCTGAACACCCCGAGCTCACCGGGCTCGTGCAGGTGGATGTCGACCTCCACCTGGTACTTCTCGGCGAGGCCGAACACGATGTCGAGATGGCCCGCCGGATCGCGGTCGATCAAGCAGGGATCGATCCCGCCCATCACCTCGGCGCCCTGCTTGAGCGCCTCCTCGAGCACGTCGGCCGTACCCGGCTCGCGCAGGATCCCGGCCTGCGGGAACACCGTGAGCTGCACCTCGGCGTGCCGCGCGAACTTCTCCTTGGCGGCGACCACGGCGTCGAACTTCTCGAGCCGGCAGTCGAGATCCACCTGCGCGTAGCTGCGCACCCTCGTGGTGCCGCGGGCGATCATCCGCTCGAGCGTGCCGGCGACGCGCTCGGGCAGGCCCACCTCGGCGGTCCGCCAATTGTCCCGGTCGTTCATGACCATGCCCCAGATCCCGGGCTCGCCGGTGTGCGGGCGGAAGGGCAGTCCGATCCGCGTGGAGTCGAGATGCACGTGCACGTCGCTGAAGGAGGGGATCAGGATCCGGCCCCGACCGTCGATCTCGCCGGCGCGATCGGCGCCCGGCGAGGCCGGCGCCTCCGCGTCGTGCGATGCGATCGCGGCGATGCGGTCGCCCTCGATGGTCACGTCGGATGCGGGGCCGCCCCAGGGGCGGGCGTTGCGGATGATCATCGGGTTCCTTCCGTGAGCGGGTGCGGGGTCGCCATGGTCGCGGGCTACCCCCGCGGAAAGACCGGCGGGAACAGCTCCTCCTCCGTCGATCCCTCGGGGCCCGCGAGCGCGTCGCGTTCCGGGTAGGCGGCGCGCAGCTTCTCGAAGATGCGCTGGCCCTCGGCGCGCAGCGCCTCGACGTCGAGGCCCGGGATCCGGCCCTCCTCCATCACCACGCGGCCGGCGACCATGCTGAAATGGGCGTCGCGACCGGTGCCCGAGAGCGTCAGGGTGCGGATCGGGTCGTCGACCGCCCCCATCCGGAGATCGGCGAGCGAGAAGGCGACGAGGTCGGCCTGCGCGCCGGCCTCGATGCGCCCGAGATCCGGGCGGCGCAGCGCGCGAGCGCCGCCCAGCGTCGCCGCCTCCACGTACTCGGCGAGCATGCCGTGGCCCAGATCCTCGTACTGGTGCTTCGCCAGCTGCACGCCGGTGTCGATGGCGCGGATCAGATCCGGCGGGAACGAGTCCGTGCCGAGAGCGACCCCGACGCCGGCCTCGAGGTACAGCCCGAGGCGCTCGAGCAGATACGCGTACCTGGCGTTGGTGACGGGGCAGTGCACGATGCTCACGCCCGCGGCCGCGAGCCGGGCCAGGTCGCCCCGGTCCTCGCCGTGCACGTCGGGATGGATGTCGATGTACACGCCGTGCGCGATGATGAGCCGCTCGTTCAGCAGGCCCACGCGGTCGAGCATGTCGAGGGGCGCGCCTCGGCCGTCTCGCCGCAGGATCCCGATCTCCTCGTCGAGCCCCTGCGTCGCGTGCACGCGCACCAGCACGTCGCGCTCGGCGGAGACCTCGGCCGTCCGCGCGAGCAGCTCGTCGGTCACGGTCTCGACGCGGCACGGGACGAGCACCGCCGTGACGAGCGGATCCTCGAGCTCGGCGACCGTGTCGATGAATCGGACGGCGTCGGCGAGACCGGCTTCGCCCTTGCCCGGCTCCCAGTGGATGCCCGACGATCCGTCGGCGTGCGAGATGTGCACCCCGGAGCGGTACGACGGGCCGAGGAAGACGCGGAGGCCCAGCTCGGATGCCGTGCGGGCGGTGTCGAGCATGTCGTCGTGGGTCTCGGCCCAGGCCCCGTGGATCTCGGTCGAGATCGGCATGGCGCTCGTGATGCCGTGCAGCGCCAGCTGGACGAGGCCGTAGCGGCGCAGTGTGCTCCGCTCCTCGGGGGTGAGCACCTCCCGGGGGTGCCGCGCGTAGTCCTCCGACCACTCGAGCCGCGCCGAGTGCTCCGGGCTCCACCAGGAGTCGAGCTGCAGGTGGTCGATGTCGACGAGGCCCTCCAGATCGATGAGGCCGGGCATCAGCAGGCTCTCCCCCAGGTCCGTCACCTCGTCGGCCGCCGCGGCGAGCGCGTCGCCCTCCGCCCCGGTGGCGACGGCCGCGATCCCGGTGCCGCGCACGAGCACGGTCGCGTCCTCGAGCTCCACGAAGCCGGGCCCGCCCGCCCGGTCGGAGCGGTAGGCGAGCACATGGGCGGCGCGGATCGCGCGCGTCGGCGATGCGGTCGCCTGAGCCGTCGGTGCCACTGCGTTCTCCATTCCGCTCACGATGCCAGCCTCTCACGCCGCACCGGCTTCCAGCCCGGACCGGGCACCGCGGCGCGGAGCGAGCGCGTATACGGGTGGGTGGGATTCGCCAGCAGCTCGACGGTGCCGCCCTGATCCACGACCGTGCCGTTCTCCATCACGATCATCCGATCCGAGATCTGGTTCACCACCGCGAGGTCGTGCGAGATGAACAGGTAGCTCACCTTGCGCTCCGCCTTGATGTCGGAGAGCAGATTGAGGATCTGGGCCTGGATCGACACGTCGAGCGCGGCGACGGCCTCGTCCAGCACGATGACCTTCGGATCGGCGGCGAGTGCCCGCGCGATCGCGACGCGCTGCCGCTGGCCGCCCGAGAGCTCGCGCGGGTAGCGGTCGAAGAAGCGCTGGGCCAGCCCGACGGAGTCGAGGATGCCCTGCGCCGCGGCGCGCACATCGCCCGCCGCGCCGTGCAGCTTGAGGTTCGACATGATCACGTCGCCGATGCGCTGCCGGCCGTTGAGCGAGGAGTACGGATCCTGGAACACGTACTGCACCTCGCGGGCGCGGACCCGGCGATCCCGCAGGCTTCGCGGAGCCGAGGTCCGATCCTGGCCGAGCACCGTGACGGTGCCCGCAGTGACGGTCTCGAGCCCCACGATCATGCGCGCGACCGTGGTCTTGCCCGATCCCGACTCGCCGACGATGGCGAGGCACTCGTCGGGCATCAGGTCGAAGGAGACGCCGTCGACCGCGACGACGTCCTCGCCCTTCGTGCCGCGCGGGGCGGGGAACACCTTGCGCAGGTCCGTGACGCGGATCAGCGGGTCGGCGGCTGCGCCGTGCGACGCCTCCGCCGCGCGTGCCGATGGGGTGTCGTCGCTCATGCCTGGGCCCTCGCCTTCAGCTCCTCGTGCAGTTCGAGGTTGTACGAGAGCACCGGGAGCCGGTCGTGCCGCTCCTCGATGCTCGGGCGCGCCCCCAGCAGCTCGATCGTGTACGGGTGTGTGGGCGCATCGTAGACGTGCGCGCCCTGCTCGACGATCTCGCCCGCGTACATCACGGCGAGCCGGTCGGTGCAGGCGTTCGCGAGCTCGAGGTCGTGCGTGATGAACAGCAGCGAGAGCCCGCGAGCCTTCCGCTGCTCGTCGAGGATCGCCATCACATCGGATTGCGCGGTCACGTCGAGCGCAGTCGTCGGCTCGTCGGCGAGGATGAGCTGCGGCTCGGCGAGCAGCACGCTCGCGATCATGACACGCTGCAGCAGTCCGCCCGAGAGCTCGTGCGGGTACTGGCGCAGGCGCTGCTCCGGATTGCGCACACCGACCTCGTCGAGCAGCTCGACGGCGCGGCGCTCGGCCTCCTCGAGCTTCACTCCGCGGTCCCGCACGAGCGCCTCGGTGAGGAAGTCGCCGACCTTGTGCACCGGGTTCACGTGCGCGCGCGGATCCTGGAAGATGATCCCCACATCGGTCGCCCGATACTTCCGCAGCCGCTCGCGGCCCATGCCGAGCACCAACTCTCCGTCGAAACGGATGTCTCCCTCGGTGCGGAAACCCTTGGCGAGCATCCGCATCACGGCGCGGGTGGTCAGCGATTTGCCCGATCCCGACTCGCCGACGAGGCCGAGCGCCTCGCCGCGGTCGAGGGTGAGGCTGACGCCGTTCAGCAGGTCGAGCCTGCGGTACTTGGTGACGAGGCTCGCGTGGAGATTCTCGATCTCGAGCAGTGGTGCGCTCATCGGGGGCTCCTTGCGTTCGAGGTGAGGCGGTCGCCGATCACGGTGATGCTCCACACGATCAGCACGATCGCGAGGCCGGCGCTGATCGCCTCGCCCGGCTGGCCGCGCAGCATCGCGTCGAATCCGCTCTTGACCATGATGCCGAGGTCGGCGGTCGGCGGCTGGACGCCGAGGCCGAGGAACGACACCGCGGCCAGGTCGACGACGGCGAAGCCGAGCGACGACACCGCCTGGGCGGTGACGATCGGCTGCACGTTGGGCAGGATCTGGCGGAGGCTGATCCCGAAGCCCGACTGGCCCTGCAGCCAGGCGGCCTGCACATAGGGCATGCGCCGCTCGCGCAGGGCGGCGCCGCGGACGACGCGGGCCACGTAGGGGATGTAGCCGATCGCGAGACCGGCCACCACCGTCATGAGGTTCGGGCCGAAGATCGCGACGGCGATGAGGCCGAAGACGATGCCCGGCACCGAGAACAGCACGTCGAGGATCCAGGAGATCACCGTGTCGACGATCCCGCCGTTCCATGCGGCGATCAGCGCGAGCATCGTGCCGACCACGGTCGCGATGAGGATCACGAGCGTCGGGCCGAGCAGGGTGATCCTGGCCCCCCACATGAGTCGGGAGAGCAGGTCGCGGCCGAGGGCGTCGGCGCCGAGCAGGTGCTGCGCGCTCGGTCCGCTGAGCGCTGCGGTCAGGTCGGGGAAGTTGGGATCGTACGGCGCGATCCACGGCGCGAGGGCCGCGGCGAGCACGATGACTGCGAGCACGCCGCTCGCGATCAGCCCGGCGACGCCGAGCCGGCGGGTGAGCTGGACGAACGCGCCCGGATCCTGCGCCTGAGCCCGGGTGAGCGCGATCTGAGTGGTGCGCGGCGCGGTCAT